>JALSIO010000181.1 GCA_026989995.1 Myxococcales bacterium | reverse complement strand
CTCCTCCTTCCCGCAACCCGAAGAGGGTCCGTGCCCATGCGCCATCGCATTCTGGCAGCCGGCGCCGTCGCGACCCTGCTCGCGGTCCTCGCGACCGCGGCTCTGGTGGAGGCCAGCTCCTGGATCGGACGGCCCTTTCCGGGCTTCCTCGTGCTCGCCAACCGGGTGGTGGCCTCGGCGGCGCTCCCCGGCTGGCCGGCGAGCCGAGGCGGCGTGCTCTTCCAGCACGAGGTCCTCGCGGTGGAGGGCGACCCCGTGGCGGACGGCGCCTCGCTGAGGGCCCGGGTGGCCGCCCGGCCGTCGGGCTCGGCCTTCGACTACCGCCTGCGCCGAGACGCGCGGGTCTTCGAACGTCGAATCGAGAGCCGGCGATTCGAGGTCGCGGATTTCCTCTGGCTTTTCGGGTCCTATTTCCTGAACGGAGTGGTGCTGGGGGCCTGCGGCGTGGCCATCCTCGCGCAGCGGAAGCGCTCGGAGGCGGCCTGGAGTGCCGTCCCCCTGCTGCTCGCCGGCTCGGTCTGGGGTCTCACCGCGATGGACCTCTACGGCCCCTACCGGTTCTTCCGACTCCACGCCCTCTGCGAAGCGGTGCTCCCCGCCGCGGCCCTCCACTTCGCCTGGACCTTTCCCAGTCCGCTCGGAAGCGCGACCCTCCGGCGCCGGTTCATTCGGGCCGGATACCTCGCGGCCCTCGTCCTCGCAGCCGTCTACGAGTTGGTGCTCTACCGCCCGGAGGCCTATACCGCGGTCCACCTCGCGGCGACCTCGGCGCTCGGCCTGTCCATGCTCGCGGTGATCGCCGCCCAGGTGGCGCGCGCGGTCCGGCCCGGGCCCGCACAGGCGCGTCAGCAGCTGCGCATCCTCGCCTGGGGCGCCGTTCTGGCCCTCCTGCCCATTGCCGGGCTGACCCTCGCCGATGCGATCACCGGTGGCCGCGCGGCCCAGAACGCCGTCGGGTTCACCGCCTTCTGGTTCGCCCTCGCCATCAGGCACGCGGCACTCCGCGGGCCGGGCCGGGCGGAGCCCCTGCGGCACGGTAGCCGGCAGGATCCCTGACGCCCTTCCGGCGCGGCGCGCCCTCTGGGGAGGCCGGGTGCGCCCCGGGGTGCAGCCTCCACCGGCCCCATGGGCACTTCAGCGGATCCGCCCCTCGGTGTTCCACCCCCGCCGCCCCGGCCCGCCGCGCCCGCCATGGTGGCGGTCCCGGCGCCCAGCTCGGCCGTGTTCGCGGGCACCTTCCTCCTGATGCGAAGGTCCTGATGCGAAGGCGGCCGCCGGCTCCGCGCGTCGCCGAGCCGGGGGTGACCGCGCTCTTCGCGATCCCGGTGGAAGACGTCGCCCTCCACGCCCGGATCTCCCCGGCTCCCACCCTCGCCGCCCACCTGACGGCCCTCGCGGTGGGTGCCGGCATCCTGCTGCTCTCGCGGCTCTGGGCCACCGTTGCGCAGCCGATGGTGGCGCTCGGCTGGATCGCAGCGATGGCGCGCGAGGGCACCTTCAGCCCGGCCTGGCGGGACGCGAGCTGGGGCTCGGCTTCGGAGTCGTGCTCGGCGCGGTCGCCAGCGCCGTCCACCGGCGCTACGTGGATCGGCTCGGGCTCGTGATCGGCGCGGAGAGGGAGCTCGAGGCGGACTGCCCTGCCCACTTCCGCGCCGCCCGGGAGGCGCGCGATCGCGGCCCGGGATGCGCAGCGGGATCCCCGGACGCGGGAGCTCACCGCGGGCTACCTCGTCCCACTGGGCATCGGCGCCAGGCTCGACGCACCCATCCGCGCGCGGGGCGTCGCGGCGCGGCGCTCGCGGAGCACATGCTGGCCTACTCGGGCCGGACCCGGATCTCGGCCACCCTCTGCACCTAGCCGAGATCGCCCGGGAGCAGGTGGAGATCGTCTCCCGTGGCCTGCCGGCAGGTGGCTCGGTCGAGCTTCGGCCGGGCGCCACGCCGCCCGGGAGGCCCTGCTCGGGCGTTCCCATGCACGCCCGGGTGCCCGGGAGTAGGCCGGACCCGGCCAGGCACCCGCCGACGACCCCGGCCGCCCTTGCCGGGGCCGAGCCGGGAGGCGACCCTCCGGCCGGGAGGGAGTGGGAGACTCCGGTCATCGGGGGCGGCGAAGCCCGCCACCGCCCCGCGGAGGCCTCGCGGCATGCCGGATCTCGGATTCACCCACGTGGCCCTGCCCGTCTCCGATCCGGAGGCGAGCGTGGCCTTCTACCGCCGGTTCGGCGGCCTCGAGGTCGTCCACGACCGGCTGGACGACGGCACCCGGGTGGTGTGGATGGCGGACGGCCGGCGGCCCTTCCTGCTCGTCCTGATCGGGGCCGCCCGTGTGGAGCACCCCCTGCTCCCCATGGCCCACCTGGGAGTCGGCTGTGCGAGCCGGAAGGAGGTCGACCGGCTCTGCGACGAGGCCCGGGAGGAGGGTCGACTCCGGCTGGGGCCCACCGACTCGGGCCCGCCGGTGGGCTACTGGGCCCTTCTCAGCGACCCGGACGGGCACACCCTCGAGATCTCCTTCGGACAGGACGTCGACGCCGTGGCCGGCCGCGCTTCCCGCGCCGGCTGAGCGGGCCGGTGCGTGCGGTGCAGGAGATCTCAGCCCGGGATCCGCCACTGCGCACGGGCGAGCAGCCGCTCCATGAAGGACGGCTCGTAGGCCTGCTCCGGCGCCTCGCGGACGAGCTCGTCGAGCGCCTCCGCGTCGCGCCCCACCAGAATCCGCCAGCGGTTCCGGCGTACACCGTCGAGGATCACCCGTGCCGCCTCCTCGGCGGTCATGGGTGCCCCGTCCCGGAACGCGCGGGCGCGCTCTTCGAGGGCGTGGCGGATCTGGTCCGGCGTGGCGCCGGAGACGTCGATCCCGAGGCGCAGGATCCGCTTTCTCACCTCCTCCACCTCCTCGTCGCTCAGGTTCTTGGGTTCCCGTCCGAGGATGCGCGCGGAGTTGGCGACGATGTCGGTCCCGATGTGGCCGGGCATCACCAGCGACACCCGAACGTGGGGCGCGTTCAGGCGGAAGTCGTTCAGGAGCGCCTCGGTGAATCCCTTCACCGCGAACTTCGCCGCGCTGTAGGCGGTGTGCGCCGTGTTGGGCCCGATGGATGCCCAGAAGCCGTTCACGCTGCTGGTGTTCACCAGGTGGCCCTCCGGGCTGGCCAGCAGCATGGGCAGGAAGGCACGGGTGCACAGATACACCCCGCCCCAGCAGACGTCGAAGGTGCGCTCCCATTCCTCCCGTGAGTCGAGGATGAAGCTTCCGCCGCCCCCGATCCCCGCGTTGTTGAACAGCACGTGGATATGGTCGGTCTCGTGCTCCCGGGCCACGGCGTCCCGGAAGGCCAGCACCTGGGACTCGTCCGAGACGTCGGCCACGGTGGCGGTGAGCCGCGTTCCTTCCGGAGCGCACTCCCGGCCAAGACGCAGCGTCTCCTCCATGTGCTCCTCGGAGACGTCGCAGATGGCCACGTGGCATCCCTCGGAGGCGAGTTGCCGGGCGAGCGCGCGCCCCATGCCGGTGCCGCCCCCCGTAATCACCGCGATCCGGCCCGCAAAGTCCTCCATGTGCCTCCTCCCAGATCCTGTGACCGCTCCCGGCGGAGCGTACCCGCCCCCGTGCCGGCGGTCACGGTGGGTCGATTCCTTCGACCTCGAGGGTGAGTCCCAGCCGGAGGGGACGTCCCGGCGCCACCACCCGGGGCATCCGGTTGAGGGCGTCCGGCGGCGCCGTCTGGGGCTCTACCGCGAGCGCGTCGGCCGGCTCGTCGTAGACCACGAAACAGGTGGCGTCCGAACCGAGCCGCAGCCGGAGTGCTCCCGGCCACTCGACGACGGGCGTCGTACGCAACCCGGTGAAGCAGTCGTCCCACGGCCCCGGCGGAGGCGGAACCAGGGTTCCGTCCGGGATCCCCTCCTCGTCGCGCCGGTACATGGCCGCCGCGTCGAGGTGGAGCCGTGCGGACCCGCCCCGCTCGAGACGGCGCCGAAACCAGGGGTGCCACCCGAGGCTCGCGGGAAAGGGCTCCTCCGCGGTGAGCACGAGCTCGAGCCGCACGTGGCGCGCACCCACCGAGACCCGCTCGTGGAGCGCACCGCGAAAGGGCCACTCCGGCCCGAGGTCGCAGCGGAGCTCGCCGGGACCGAGCACCTCGAAGGGCCGGTCGAAAACGGTTCCGTGGATGGCGTGCGGGGGCATGCGGCAGGGAAGGGCGTACTCCCTTCCCCGAAAACGGAACCGCCCGCGCCGCACCCGACCCGCAAAGGGCGCCATGGGGTAGCACCCCCAGCGGATCGGATCGGGGCCGGCGGGGCGCAGCAGCTCGAGGCCGGCGACCTCGAGCGAAGCCAGGCGCCCTCCCGCCCCGGGAGCGAGGCCCACCCGCACGATGCCGTTCCCCGCTTCGAGGCGCATGGCCTGAGTCTGCCGCCTTCCCGGGGATTCCGCCCCGGGCCGGGGCGCAGTCCGGCCGTCGGGCCTTGGCTATGGTCGGACGGGTCACGCCGGTGTCGGGGCCCGGGCCCCGCCGGAGGGCACCATGCCGCACGGGCCGGAGCACGGGCGACCGCGCCCCCCCGCGGAGCAGGGCTCCGGAAGCGGGTCGGACTCCGCCCGGAACGCCGGC
>JALSIO010000180.1 GCA_026989995.1 Myxococcales bacterium | reverse complement strand
GGGTGCTCCCGGCCCGGGGAAGGGGCGGCAGAGCATAGCCAGCCTGCACCGGGCGAGGGTGCTCCCCACGCCGACCCCGGTCGCCCGCCGCGGGGAGGCCGTGATCCTCCATCGTGGCGGCTCGGCGATGCGCGGTACCCTCCGACGGGTGGGACGGCGGAATGGCTGAGTCCTCGCAGGAACCGATCGCCGTGCCGGACGAGCGGCTCCCGGAGCGCGAGGCGCTTCTCCGCGAGATCGAGGAGGAGATCCGGGAGACCGCGCACCTGACCGGCGTGCGCTCGCTCTCGGAGCCGGTGCGCCGGGCCCTCCTGCGCGTGCCGCGGCACCGCTTCGTGCCGGAGCACCTGCAGGCCGTGGCCTACGAGAACCGCGCCCTCCCCCTCGCCTTCGACCAGACCGTGTCCCAGCCCTACGTCGTGGCGCTCATGACCGAGCTCGCCCGGGCCGGCCCCGACAGGCGGGTCCTCGAGATCGGAACCGGATCCGGCTACCAGGCCGCCGTGCTCGCGGAGCTCTGCGGGCGGCTGTGGAGCATCGAGACCGTGCCCGAGCTCGCAGAGGCCGCGCGCCGGCGGCTCGAGGAGCTCGGATACCGCGGGGTCGCGATCCGGGTCGGGGACGGCCATCACGGCTGGCCGGAGCTGGCTCCCTTCGACGCGATCGTGGTCACCGCCGCAGCGCTCGAGATCCCCCCTGCGCTCGAGCGGCAGCTCGCACCCGGTGGGAGACTGATCATCCCGGTGGGACCGCCCGGCGGCGTGCAGGACCTCCGGCTCGTGGAGCGCGACGCCGAGACCGGGCTCCGACGCGTCCGCACCGTGCTCCCCGTGGCCTTCGTGCCCCTGGTCGGCGGGGATGAACCCGACACGGGCCGCCGCCATCCCACCTGAGCCGCCAGCCCCGGGCGCGGGAGTCGGAGCACCGGCCGACGGCCCAGTCCCGCCGGATCCGCCGGCGCAGATCCTCGATCTCCCGGCACAGCCATTCGCGTCCGCTCCGCCCCACGCCCCCGATCTGGCTGCGCAGCTCCTCGAGGGAGGCCTCGAGGCGCTCGCGCCGGCGGCGGGCGGGCGCTGCCCGTCGCGGCCCGAGCACCTCGCCGCGGATGGCCTCCCGGACCTCCCCGAGCTCCCGGGCGAGCTCGGACACGAGGCCGTCGAGGCGGACGAGGCCCGCGAGACGCCCGTCCTCGAGGACGGGCCGGCGCCGGATCCCGGCCTCGACCATCCGCGCCAGAAGCGCCTCGAGCGGCTCCTCGCAGTCGGCCGTGACCGGGCTCCCGCTCATCACCTCGCCCCCCGGCGTCGCGTCCGGATCCCGCGCCGGAAGCACCACGCGGCGCAGCAGGTCCCGGTCGGTCACGATCCCCACGACCGGCCAGGCCTCGTCGACCACCACCATGCCGACGCCGCGACTCTGCATCAGCGGGGCCGCTTCGCGGACGCTCGCCTCCGGGCTCACCGTGACCGGGTCCCGCCGGCAGCATCTCTCCACGGACATGGTTCCGTCCTCCGGGTGCGATCCGGCCGGTGCTTCACAAGGCCCGCCGGAACACCATCCACCGGGCGGTGACGCTAGAGGCGTGCCGGGTGAAGTGGGTCATCCGGAGGTCGCTTTTCGGTCGCAGTCCGCGCGGAAGCTCGGTAGGATCCGCACGAGTCCGGCCCACCGGCGCGGTCGCTCGGGCGGTCCGCGCACCGGACCGGGCCGGCTGGGGCAAGTGGGGCGACTGGCGCAGATGGGCCCCAGGGTGGGGCCCCGCGCCCCGGCTGCAGAAGCCCGGGATGTCCTGTCACGCCCGCCGCGCGGCGGGCACCAGGGAGGGAAGCCACGATGGCGGCACGTTCGACCGCTGGCGCGCGGAAGACGACGCGCAAGAAGACGACCCGAAAGACGAGCCCTGCCTCGGCGCGAAAGACCACCGGCCGCGCCTCGTCCCTGCAGGTGGAGCTGCCTCCGACCCTCCGCGCCTACCAGCAGCGGGTTCGCCGACGCCTCACCCAGCTCGAGAGGGAGATCGACCGGGCGGAGCAGGTGGCCCGTCGCCGCGCCACCAGGCTTCTCCGCGAGGCGAGCCACCAGCTCGGCACCCTCGAGGAGCGAGGAGAGCGCGCGTGGAAGCGCCTGACCGCGAGCACCCGCAAGGAGGTGCTGACCCTCCTCCGTCGCCTCGAGAAGGCCGTCGAGGGGAGCAGCAGCCGGACGAAGAAGACCACCCGGCGGAAGACGACCCGGCGCACCACCCGGACCGCCGCCAGCTCCTAGCCGACGCGGGTCCCGCGCGGCCCGTGGGCTGCGCGGGACCCGCCCGGTTCCCCGCAGCTTCGCCCCCCGCAAGCACCTCCGCTCAGCGGGCCAGCACGGTCCACTGCAGCTCCTCGTCGAAGACCTTGGTCGGGATCCATCCCGGCAGCTCGGAAAGGCGGCGCAGCCGCTCGGTGACGGCTCCGGTCGAATCGATGACCCAGGGGTCGGCGGGGTCCTCGAACCAGAGGGTCACCATGTGGTTCTCGCCGTCCCGGGCCCGGCGGACGATGGCCCGGTAGATCTCCCCCTTCCGGAAGCCGAGCCCGCGGAGCAGCTCGAAGGCGATCAGATCGAGGCCGTCGCAATCGTCGCCGTCCCGAGCGAGCAGCTCGGCGAAGGTCGGCCACGGGTCGTCGTCGGGGCCGCTCTCCTCTTCGGGGCGGTAGTGGCGCCATGCCTCGGACTGCGCCCACCGCATCACCCGTTCGGCGAGGGCGCGGCGCTCCTTCCGGCGGAAACTCTCGAGCTTGGCGCGCAGGCTCCCGGGCGAGGCGGGTGGCGCGGCGGCCGGGTTGCGGTCGTCGCGGTCGGCTCGCGCCCTCGCCTGCCAGCGTGCGATGGCCGCGTACCAGGGGTCGCCGCGGTCCGGGTCGGCCGGCCCGAAGAATTCGTAGCGGGGAGCCGCGGCCGGCCGCGGCGACGCCGCGCAGGCCAGCGCGGCGAGCAGCGACGCCGCCAGGGCCAGGCGCGCGGGCTCGTTCCAGTCGCCGGCTCTCACGCCCACTCCCGCGCGGGCGGCGGGGGGGCGGGCACGCGGATCACCCCTCCGCCCCGCTCCCGCCATCCCGAACGGAGCTCAGTCGACTTCGATGCGAAGGCCCCCGGCCCCCGCCGAAAGGAGTGCCCCGGAAAGCCTCCCCTCGAGCTCGAGGACCACGCCGCGAGCGTTGCGCATCCGGACCACGGAGCCCCCCCGGCCGGCCGCGGCAGCGGCTTCGACCGCCACGTAGGTGCCGGCGAGGTCCCGGGGCCGGTCGAGGTTTCGCGCCGTGCCGGCGGCGACCAGCCGGGCCACGCCGAGGCTGCCGATCGCGAGGCCCGTCAGGCGGAAGGCGTAGGGCTCGCCCCGAACGGTAACCACGCCCTCACCGAAGCTCAGCCCGAGCCCCGCTCCCACGGCGGTGGCCCGAAGCTCGACATGCGGCGGAGGGGGGGCCGTCACCGGGCGCTCTCGCGGCACCCAGGTCGGCGCCGGGGGCGCGGGAGCCGGCGCCGGGGTGGGAGGCGGCTTCGGGATGACGATGTCCTCGCCACCGATCTCGTCGGCCCGGGCCATGCCCGGAAGCGCGAGGGAGAGAACCAGGGCCACTGCGCAGACTCGTGCGATCACGTCGACTCCTTTCGATGGGGTCCCACCGGGGGAGCGGGATCGCCGGGAAGGTAGGTGCAGCCCCGGAACCTGTCTACGGCCGCTTCGCCGGTTCGGGTCCCGGGTACGCGCGGGCTCGGGGGGCCGCACCCTCACGCCCGCGTGCGGCGTCCGGGGGCTCCGGCACCTCGGGGTGGAGGGAGGCGACCAGGGAGTGGATCCCGGAGGCCAGGTCGCGGTGCAGCGCGGCGGCGTCGCGCCGGAGGACGTTGGAGAGGACCGCGACGAGGTAGTGGAGGCGCGGTGTCCTGCCCCGGGTCTCCACGACCGCGATCGAGTTCAGGTAGTTCAGGACGTTCCCGTGGTACTTCCGACACGCGAAGCCCGGTTCCGGACGGCAGCGGTACAGCGATCCGGACTTGAAGTAGACGGCGTGGCGGTCGAGGACCGGCGCCGCGGCGTAGCGGACCCGCCGGTCGGTGAGATAGAGCAGGCGCTTGAGCTCCCGGCTCGACCAGGGATCCACGAGCCGACCCTGCTCCATGCGGAGAAGCAGCCGGACGAGCTCCCGGGCCGTGGCATGGCTGCTGCGGCCGGGCACCCACCGTTTTCCGGTCCGGGTGAAGAAGCTCCCCTGCCGCAGCCTGGCGGGGTCGAGCCCCACAGCGGCCACCGCGCCCTCGAGCGCGTCGCCGAGGGCCCGGGCGAGGGCGGCGCGTGGGGTCTCGCGGAAGAAGCGGTCCGACTCCGCGGCGGGGACGGGGTAGTCCGCACCGAAGTGGCGCAGGAGGAGGAGCTCCTTCTGGAGCATGCTGGCCGCGGCATTCGAGCTCGAGGAGAGCATCCAGTCGAGGTAGGTGTACACGTTGCCCACATCGCCCACCTCGAGCGGCCGCATGCGGACCACGGGATCGCCGGGAGCCCAGATCGGAACCTTGTGGTCGTCGCGCAGGATGAACTCGTCCGCCTCGATCCGGGCCTCGCGCAGCAGGGCCCTCCGCCGTTCCACGTCCTCCGGGAAC
>JALSIO010000179.1 GCA_026989995.1 Myxococcales bacterium | reverse complement strand
CGCCTCGCGGGCGGCCCCATCTGCCTCCGGGCCGACGGAGATCGGGTCCGCTCCTTCTGCTACCTGGCGGACGCGCTTGGCGGCCTGCTCGGCGTGCTGGTGCGCGGCCGGTCCGGCGAGGTGTTCAACCTCGGCAACGACCGCGAAACCGTGACCGTCGCCGAGCTCGCGCGGATGGTGGCGCGCATCGAACCGCCCCGACTTCGGGCGGTGCCCCTGGAGACGCCGCCTCCGGCGCGCCTCGCGGAGAGCCCGCGGCGGCTGGTCCCCGACTGCAGTCGCGCGCGCCACCTGCTCGGCTACACGCCGCGGGTCTCGCTTCCCGAGGGCCTCCGCCGCACCCTGCGCTGGCTCCGCGAGGCGGGGCTTGCGGCGGAGGCGCCGCTTCCCGAGCGCGTTTCCGCCTCCGATTCGGCCTTGGTACCGCGCGCCTTCGCTAGCATGCGGCGACCGTGCACGAGCGTCCTTCGGCCGCTTCGCCCGGAGCCCGGCGCCCCGGGCCGATCGAAAGCGCTCTAGGTCCGGTCCGGGGCGGGCACCGGTGTGTCCGGCGGAGGTTCGCCCCCGGGGTCGCGGCATCGGTCCTCCTGCTCGCGGCCTGCGGTGCCGGGCCCGGTCCGGGCCCGGTCCGGGTCACCTTTCCCGCAAGCGCCGTGGGGGCGGAGGCCGACCTCCTGCGCCGCCAGGTGGCCCGTTTCGAGGCCGGGCATCCGGGCCTCCGGGTGGAGCTCCGGCCGACGCCCGACTCCGCCGACCGCCGCCACCAGCTCTTCGTGCAGTGGCTCGCGGCCTTCGCGCCGGACCCGGACGTGCTCCAGCTCGACGTGATCTGGGTGCCGGAGTTCGCCGCCGCCGGGTGGATCGCCCCCCTCCCCGATGCCCTCGCCTCCGACACCGACCAGCTCCCCGAGGCACTCCGCAGTGCCACCTGGCGCGGGCGGCGTTTCGCGGTCCCGTGGTTCGTGGACATCGGCGTCCTCTACTGGCGCACCGACCTGCTCCCACGGCCGCCGGCGACCCTCTCGGAGCTTCACCGCCGGGCGGTCGAGCTCCGGGACGAGGCGGGGCTCCGCTACGGCTTGGTGTGGCAGGGGGCCCGCTACGAGGGGCTGGTCACGGTCTTCGTGGAGTACCTCGGTGCCTGCGGCGGCCGGGTCCTCGACGACGCCGGAAGGGTGGTTCTCGACGGGCCCGGGGGCCTGTGCGCCTTCCGCCTGCTTCGCGAGGCCATCGATTCGGGGGCCGTGCCCACCGAGGCGCTGGCCTGGCGGGAGGAGCCGGTGCGCCTGGCCTTCCAAGCCGGCCAGGCCGTGTTCATGCGGAACTGGCCCTACGCGGCGGCCCTGCTGCGCGACCCGAAGGAATCCCGGGTCGCGGATCGCTTCGCCGTGGGCACGGTCCCGAGGGAGCGGCCCGGGGGAAGGCCCACGGCGGCGCTCGGGGGGGCGAGCCTGGCGGTCAACGCGCGCAGCGACGTGCCTGCCGCCGCCTTCGAGCTCGTGGCCTTCCTCACCGCGCCCGAGCAGATGGCCGAGCGCGCGCGGGTCCTGGGCCACCTTCCGCCGCGGCCCTCGCTCTACCGGGGCGACCACCTGGCCGGCGCCTTCGACGCCCCGCCCGAGGCGGTGCTGGCGCGGATCCGCGCGGCGCGATCCCGGCCGGTGACGCCGCTCTACAGCGAGCTCTCCCGGGCGCTGCAGACGCACCTCCACCGGCTGCTCTCCGGGCAGGCGGATCCCGAGGAGGCACTCGACCGCGCCGCTGCCGAGCTGCGGAGGATCCTCCGCCGGGCCGGGCTCGGTGCCCGCCCGGCGGCGGAGCTGCAAGGTGGCTGAGCGGCGCCGCTCGCGAGGGGGCGATCTCCGCCTCGCCCTCGCGCTCGTGGCGCCCGCGGCCCTGGTGGTGGGGTTCCTCGGGGTGGTTCCGGTGGGGGTTGCCGCCTTCGAGTCGCTGCACCTGCACGACCTGCGGATGCCCTGGCTCGGCCGGCCTTTCGTGGGACTCGGCAACTACCGGGAGCTGCTCGCCGACCCCCGCTTTCTGGCTGCGCTCGGCCACACCCTCGCCTTCACGGGCGCGAGCGTCGCCCTCGAGCTGCTGGTCGGGCTTCTGCTTGCGCTCCTGCTCCGGCGGACCTTTCGGGGGCTCGCCCTGGCCCGCGCCTCCGTGCTCCTGCCCTTCGTGCTTCCCACGGTGGTGGTGGCGCTGATCTGGCGCTTTCTCTTCGAGGGGGCCGCGGCCCCGATCAACCGCCTCGCGGTGGCCACCGGGCTCGTCCCCGAGCCGGTGCCCTGGCTCGCCGATCCCCTTCTCGCATGGGTGCCGCTGGTGCTCGCCGACGTCTGGAAGACCACGCCCTTCGTGGCGGTGCTCCTGCTCGCGGGGCTCGCCGCCATCGACCCTTCGGTGGAGGAGGCCGCGCGCCTCGACGGCGCGGGGCGCCTCCGCCGGCTCCGCCACGTCACGCTTCCGCTGCTTCGGCCCGCGCTCGGCGTCGCCCTCCTGTTCCGATCCCTCGACGCCCTGCGCGTCTTCGACCTCGTCTACGCGCTGACCGGGGGTGGGCCGGGAACCGCGACCGAGCCGGTCTCCCTCTACGCCTTCGAGCAGAGCCTGGTGAACCTGCGCTTCGGCCTCGGCGCGGCGGCGGCGATGGTGCTCTTCGCGGTCGGGCTCGCGCTCGCCGGGCCGCTTCTCGTGGCGCTGTTCCGGAGGGAGGAGGAATGAGCGGGCTTCGACCGGCCCTCCGGGCGGGGGTGCTGCTCGTGCTCCTGCTTCCCTTCGGCTGGGCCCTGCTGGCCTCGCTCCTGCCCGAGGTGGTGTGGTTCGGCGGGGAGCCGGCGGGCCGGCCCACCCTCGACCACTACCGGGCGCTGCTCGCCGAGCACGACGTGCTCCGGCCGCTGCGGAACTCCCTCGTCGTGGCCGCGCTCACCACGCTGCTCGCCGTCCCCCTCGGCGCCGCCTGCGGCTACGCCCTGGCCCGGCTTCGCTTCCCGGGGCGCCGCACCTTCGCCGGGGTGCTCCTGCTGGTGAGCCTTCTTCCGCAGATCACGCTGGTCAACCCGCTCTTCCTCGTGCTGCGGCACCTCGGCCTCGTCCACAGCTTTCCGGGGCTGGTGCTGCCCTACCTGACCTTCGCGCTTCCCCTGGCCGTCTACCTCGCCGGGACCACGTTCCGGAGTCTCCCGGCCGAGCTCGAAGAGGCCGCTCGCCTCGACGGCGCGGGGCGCTTCCGGGCGCTGGTGCTGGTGCTCGCCCCGGCGGCGGCGCCCGGCCTGGCGAGCGCCGGCCTGCTCACCTTCCTCTACTGCTGGAACGAGTTCCTCTTCGCGCTCTCGTTCACGCTGGGGCCGGAGCGCTGGACCCTGCCGGTGGCCATCGCCATGTTGCAGGGCCGCTACCGGATTCCCTGGGGCCAGGTGCTGGCGGCCTCCATGCTGGCGGCGCTTCCGGTGGTGGCGGTGGCGGCGCTGCTCCAGCGCCGGGTGGTCGAGGGAATCACGGCCGGCGCCGTGCGGGGAGGAGGGTCGTGAGCCTCGAGCTCGTCGGTGTGGTCCGGCGCTTCGGCGCCGTGCAGGCGCTTCGCGGCATCGACCTCGCGGTGGCCGAGGGAGAGCTCCTCGTGCTGCTCGGCCCCTCCGGCTGTGGGAAGACGACGGTCCTCCGGATCGTGGCCGGGCTCGACGAGCCCTCCGCGGGGCGGATCCTGCTCGACGGCCGCGACCTCACGCGCGTCGAGCCCCAGCACCGGGACGTCGCCATGGTCTTCCAGACCTACGCCCTGTACCCGCACATGACCGTGGCGGGAAACCTCGAGTTTCCGCTGCGGCTGCGTCGGGTGCCGCGGGCCGAACGCCGCCGGCGGGTACAGGAGGTGGCTGCACGCCTCGGTCTCACCGAGCTCCTGCGCCGCCGTCCGCGCGAGCTCTCCGGCGGGCAGCGTCAGCGCGTGGCGGTGGGTCGGGCCATGGTGCGCGACCCGCGGGTCTTCCTGCTCGACGAGCCGCTCTCCAACCTCGACGCCCGGCTCCGCCAGCACACGCGCTCGGAGCTCGCGCGTCTGCAGGCCGAGCTCGGCCGGACCATGCTCTACGTCACCCACGACCAGGAGGAGGCGATGGCCCTCGCCCACCGGATCGCGGTGATACGGGGAGGCCGGCTCGAGCAGATCGGGGCGCCCGGGGAGATCTACCGGCGTCCGGCGACGCTTTTCGTCGGCACCTTCGTGGGCTCGCCGCCGCTGTCGCTTCTGCCCGCCAGCCGTCTGCCGGCGGCGCGGCTGCGGGAGGAGGGGGTCGGTGGGGGCGAGGTGTCGGGTCTGGTGGCCGGCTTCCGCCCGGAGGAGGGGCGTCTCGCGGAGCGCGCCCCGGGCCGGATCCCGGCCTCGATCGAGCGGGTCGAGGACCGGGGGCCCGACCGGCTCGTCCACCTTCGGCTCGAGGACGCGGTGCCGGGGGTGGTGGCGACCGGAGCCCGGGAGCCGGGGCGCGCCGGCGACGCCGTGGGGCTCGACCTCTCCGGTGCCGATGTGCACCTGTTCCGGGTGCCCGGCGGCTACCGGCCCGGGGGTGCGGGCTCCGAGGGCGGTGCGGAGGACGCGGTTCCCGACGCGCCGCGCGTCGCCACGCTGCCCGGGGCCGGCTCCGGGCAGCG
>JALSIO010000178.1 GCA_026989995.1 Myxococcales bacterium | reverse complement strand
CGCTGACCCATTTCGGCCAGGACGGGGGGCCTCCTCCGCATTCGGGGGCGAAGGGCCTCGGAGGAGCCTCGTGAGCGGTCCGGGGAGGTCGATCCGAGCCGGGGGCCTCTGCCAATTCCCAACCCCCTTCGAGTGGAGACCGGACGATAGCACCGCCGCGCCGCGCCGGGGGCGTCCGAGGGATCCGGCAAGGTTGACGGCCTTTCGTCCCCCTGGCTGCGACGGAGGTGCAGGATACCTTTGCGCTCCCTCGGATCCCGTCCCGCGGCGGCAGGTAGGTACGGGGGGCTGACGCATGGGCATTCTCGTCGCGACCCTCGGTGCCTCCTGGCCGGTCATCCCGGAGGTCCTGGCCTTCACCAATCCCCGGACGGTTTCCCTCCTCGCCAGGAGTTCCCGGGTCGAGGGGCTGTCTTCGGTCCGCGCGCGATACGGCATTCGCCCGGTCTCGGAGGTGTGGGTGGTGACCACTGCCGGCGCGGCCGCGGACAAGGCCCTCGGGGAGCTTCGGAAGTGGAGCGAGGAGGTCCCGACCATCCAGCTCCGCTGGTGGCAGCTCGCCGACGTCGCGGACCTCGCTTCGGAAGAGGAGATCGGCGCGATGGCCGAGCTGATCCACCGCGTGGTCTTTCGGGCGCGGTGGGAAACACGCAGGCATGGGGGACCGCTCTATCTGTCTCTGGCGGGAGGTCGGAAGACGATGAGTGCGGACCTCCAGACCGCCGGGGCGATCTTCGGGTATGACGCGCTGCTCCACGTGGTGATGACGGGCTCGACCGTGCTCGAAGGACTGGACTTTCGGAAGCCGCTTCCTCCGGAGATCGCCGACCACATCCTTCCGGTGGTGATCTCGGGCGCGTTCGAGGGGCACGCCGCGCTCGACTTCGATCCCCCCCTCGAGCCCGAGGGCTATCCGATCGGTCCCGAGCACGGAGGTCGCACGACCTCGGCCGAGATCGGAGCGGCGCTTCGGGCCGAGCTTCGGGAGCGAATGCGGAGGGCGGACCACCTCCTCTCCAACTTTCGGATTCACGTCATCGGCGGAGAGGCGTCGCCCTCCTTCCACCTGCTCTACACACTTCCTCCCAAGGTGGTGAAGGGGCTTCAGAAGGCGCGTGTGGGGATCGATCCCGCCAGGCGGGAGGAGGAACTCGCCTGGCTGCGTGCCCTTCCCAAGGCGGATCTGCACTGCCACCTCGGTGGCGTCCTCGATGGCCGCGAGACCCTCGAGGTGGCCGAAGAGGTGGCGGGAGGCGTGGAGGAGGCCGCGCGGCGGTGTCCGGATTTCGGGTCCTGGCTGGACGCGCTTCGGGCGACCGTGGACGACAACGACCTGGAGGCCTTTTCGCGGACCCTGGGACCGCCCCGGGCGCTCGCTGGCCGCTTCCCCGGAGTGCCGCCGCCGCTTCCGGCGGCGGGGGCGATCCTGGCCTGTCGGGACGCTCCCGAAGTCCTCGAAAGGTGGAAGACCGACCTGCTCGGCCCTGGCGACGGCGTCGGTTTCGACGCCTACGAGCGGGCAGGAGACCTCCAGGGGTCGGCACTGCTGCAGTCCGAAGCGACCCTTCGCGCCGCCGTGCGGAAGGTGGTGGCACGGTTCCGACGGGACGGGGTCCGCTACCTCGAGCTGCGCACCTCGCCCCTCAACTACACGCGGGGCGGCCTCTCCGCGGAGGAGGTGGCGAGGATCCTGGTCGAAGAAACGTTGAACGCGACATCGGAGGCGTTCCGGATCCGGCTTCTCTTCATTGCCAGCCGCCACCGCGATCCGAAGCGCGCAGCCGAGACGGTCGCGCTGGCCCGCGGACTCTACGACTCGGATCGTGATTTCGGCAAGGTGTTTGCGGGATTCGACCTGGCTGGGGACGAGGCGGTGTCGAATCCGGCCTCGTTCCGCGAGGTCCTCCGTCCCCTGCTCGAGCGCTGCGTCCGAATCACGATCCACGCCGGCGAGACCGAGGACGCAGGTCGGGTCTGGTCGGCCGTCTACGACCTTGCCGCCGATCGGATCGGCCACGGTCTCTCGCTCGAGGAGCGCGGAGATCTCATGGCCCGGTTCCGAGAGCGCAAAATCGCCGTCGAGCTGTGCCCCACGAGCAACATGCAGGTCGTGGGATTCCGACTCCATCCGTCACCCGGAAGGGGAGGCCGGATCTACCCCCTTCGGAAGTACCTGGAAGCGGGCCTTCGGGTTACGGTGAACACGGACAATCCAGGCATCTCGAACACGGTTCCGAGCCGCGAGCTCCTCCGCGCGGCGGAGCTCACCCCGGGCGGGCTCAGTCGGTGGGAGATCCTGAGCCTCGTTCGTGACGGATTCCGAAGCGCCTTCTGCTCCGCGGAAGAGCGAAGGCGCATGCTCGGCGAGGCCGAGCGGATGATCTTCGAGAAGGTGAAGAGGCGGTGATGGAGCCGAGGGAGGAGCGCGTGCTCGCGGTCGCGCGTCGAGCGCTTCCTCCGCACTGGCTCGGGCAGCGAGTCGCCCTTCGGATTCCCTTCGAGATCTGCCTCGCGGCGTTGCGCGAAGCGGGGGCACGCTTTGTCGATCGCGCGGTGGCCGAAGACGCGCCAGGGCTCAAGCAGCTCATTCCCTACCTGCTTGTGTGCCAGGAGCAGCAGGGTTGGATTGCCGTCTACCGCCGTGGGGGCCGCGAAGCGCGGCTGCGCGGAAGGTGGTCGGTGGGGCTGGGTGGGCATGTGGAGCCGTGTGACGCACCCGCAGGTGCCGTGGATGCGGGTGCGGCGCTCTGTCGCGGCGCCCTTCGGGAGCTGACGGAGGAGCTTCCCGCAGCTCGCGCGAGGGCCTTTGAGTTTCTCGGTGTGGTGAACGAGGAGGAATCCGGTGTCGGCCGCGTCCACCTGGGGCTGGTCTTCCGGGTTCCGGTGGAGGCGGTGGCAGACCCACCGGCCAGCGGGGAGCTCGGAAGCCTCGAGTGGGTGCCCGTTCGCGAGGCGCGGCGGCGGCCCCTCGAGCTCTGGAGCGAACTCGCCCTGGACCTCCTGGACCGGCCGCCCGGGCGCGTCTGACGCGCGTGTTCAGCGGCGCCATCGCGAAGGCCCATCCCGGCGGTGGCCGGATGTGCGCGCCTGGGGGGCAGGAATGCCTCCGGGAGGAAGATGCCGTCCTTCCGGAATGATGACGTCGCGTCGTCCCCGCTGGTCCCACCTGGCTGGGTTCGCGGCGGCGGCCCCGTGGTGACGATCGCGGTGCGGGTGGAAAGGCCGACCGAGGTGTTGGTGGATCGGGTGTACCCCGGCGATTGGATTCGGGTGCGACCGGTGGCCTAGACCGCGGAGTCGGGTGCGGACTTGGCGGGAGCATGCAGGAGGACGGCACCTCGCTCGGCGTGAACTGCCACGCCGCGCTCGAGGGTTCGGGAAGCCGTACCCTGCCCTCGTCGCCTGAGCGCCCCCCTCGTCCCGATCCCCGGGGCGAGGGGGGCGCGCCCCGCTTCCCGCCGTCCCGGCGGGCTGGCGCCCGCCGGGGCTCGATGTCAGGCGAGACGATGCCCGGTGTGCTTCCGAGGCATGAGATGCGGCGGCAGGGCGCCAGGCGGCCCCGGCCGGGACGGCGACCTACCCGTCGACGTCCCCCCCTGCCGATCGACAGGTTGCTTCGCGGGCAGATCGAGACTCCTGCATCGCGTCTCGTGCCAGGCCCTGCCCCTCCTCTCGATTCGATGGCCGCCCCTTCATCCCTCCTTCGCGGGCATGTCTCTGCTGAGCGCCGGCGCTTCCGAGACGTCGCCGAGCTCCTCGGCTCGGTGGGCGCGACGAAGCTGCTGAACGTGGATCGACGCCTCGAGGGTCTGCGGTCCCACTTTCGTGTTCTCGTGTGGGAGAAGAACGGGGAAAAGGGCTCCGATCGCCCCCTACCCATCGCCATCGGGTTGGGTGTCCATATCGGTGAGAGGTCTCCCGTAGGGGACACGTCCGGCCCGGCAAGCTGCCTTCCGAACGGCTCGGTTGGTTGACAGGCTACCCGGGGCCTCGCCGGAACGGGCTCGCCGGGAGGCTCGTACCGAGCCTGGTGGGCCTCCGCCACGATCTTCTCGGGGCCCGGAGGGGTCCGGCGGAGCTCCCAGCGGTTCGCCGTCGCCGTGAGGGGAGCCCGCCGCCCGTGGCCATCAGCGTCCTGCCCGCGCCGCGTCTCCCAACGGCAGCACCGCACGCACGGGGGTTCCCGAGTCATCGCTGCCGATCGTCGGTTCGGCGCCGATCTGGCGTGCGCGATGCCGCATGCTCTCGACCCCGAGGCCGGGGGAGGCGGCGGGCAGCCCACCCTGCCCGTCGTCGTCGACCTCCACGACCAGGCTTCCGTCCGCGCGGACGTCCGTGCGGATGCGGATGCGTGAGCCGCCCGAGTGGCGCTGCGGCCTTCGGGACGGTCTCCTGGACGATCCGCACGAGGTGGAGAAGGGCTTCCTCACTCGGGGTGGCGTGCCCGCCCGCGTCACCCGCCTGCCAGTCGAGGTGGAGGCCTGCTTTCACGGCCTGTCGCTGGCGGCACGGGTGGCGCCAGGCGAAGGTGAGACGCAGATCGTCGGGGGGGTCCTTCAGGGTGCGGATCCGAACGGCCTGATCGGCGTCCCCGCGACGCGCCATGGAGAGCGCTGCCACGGGCAGTCCACCGGTCCCGTCATGCGTGTCTCGTGCCAGACTCGCCCGTTCGTTCAGGC
>JALSIO010000177.1 GCA_026989995.1 Myxococcales bacterium | reverse complement strand
CGCCCACGGGCCGGCCGAGGCGCAGGAGCGCCAGCCGGCCCAGGAAGAGACCGAACCAGAAGGTGGAGATCGAAGAGCGCCCCCGTTCCGGTCCGAGGCCCAGCTCGGCGGAGGCCCAGGGCACCGCGAGCAGCGTGAGGGAGGTCTCGACGCCGACGTAGGCGAAGGAGACCAGCGCGAGTGCAGCGAGCGCCGGACCGAGAACGTGGCGGAGATCCCCGCCGAGGCCCGAGGTCGCCCGGGCCGGCGGTGCGGGCAGGGGGACCGCAGCCACCGCCACCGAGAGCACGAGCAGGAGCCCTCCGGTGGCGTGGAAGCTCGCCTCGAAGCCCCCGCGGTCCGTCAGTGCCCCGATCGCGAAGGGGCCGAGCGCCGCGCCGAGGGTCGCAGCCCCGTGGAGCACGGCGAGCGGCCCGGTCGCGCGCCGCCCGTACCGCTCCACCGCCAGGGCGTTGAGCAGCGTGTCGTAGGCGCCCACCCCGAGACCGAGGAGCGCGAGCAGGACCAGCGCCCCGCCGAAGCCCACCTCCGGGCCCATGAGCAGGCAGGAGGCCCCTGCGACCAGCGTGGCGGCCAGGAAGAGCGGACGCCTCGGGAGGCGGTCGACGAGGGGGCCGACGACCGTGACCCCGGCACCGAGCCCGCCGGAAAGTGCCGCGCCGAGCAGCCCGGAGCGGGTGAGATCGAGGCCGAGCGCGCGGGCGAGCTCCGCCTGGTTCGCCCCCACGAGGACGAGCACCACCCCGAAGACCAGGAATGCCGCCGCGCCGAGCGGAAGCAGCCCCGGCGCGGAGGCCCCCGCATCGTCCGGGACCCCGGCCATCCCCCGCCCGCCCCGATCCGCTAGAGCGACAGGCGCCGCGCAGCGGCGGGGCGCGATCGGCAGGGAGGGCCCTGGACGAGCCGGAGCGAGGCCGTGGCGGGCTCCAGCACCACCACGCCCGCCGTGGCGCGCTGCCCGCCGTGCCGACAGAGTGTGGCGTCGCCTGCCCTCCCCTCCTCGCCGTGCCAGGCGAAGACACCCAGCGCGTCTTCCGCTCCGAGCGGTGCCTCCCGTGCGAGCCGCTTCTCCAGGTCCGTCCTCGCATCGAGCCGGCCGACGCCCAGAAGGACGTCGGCGTCGGGCGCGTGGACGGTCCGGCGCGGCCCGCGCACGAGCACGCCCGCCAGGGCCCCGGAGGCATCGGCGAGCAGCACGCTGGCGCGCCCCCCGGCGGGCCGCGCCAGACACCACTCGACGGCGGCGTCGGCGGTATCGAAGCGCTGCAGGCACTCCTGGACCAGCAGCACGGCAGGGCAGCGCGGTCGGGCGTCCTCCTCCGGCGACGGCACGCTGGTGGCCAGCGCCGCCAGACCCCGCTCGTTCACCCCGGCGAGGCCGGCGACGAGCTCGGGCACGATGACCTCCACCGAGGCGTAGCCCCCTTCGGGACGGGAGCAGCGGAGCTCGAGCCGCGAGGGAGCCTCGCGGGGAAGCTCGAAGGAACGGGCGAGCAGGGGGCCGCTGCGGCTCTTCGAGCCGGTGACCCCGAAGGCGACCCCGCCGGCCACGCGGAGGGCACCGGCGGTGGTCTTTTCGGGACTCCCGCCGCTCCCGCGCTCGCTCGGAAGTGCGAGCTCGCGCGCAAGCAGCCGGGCCGCGCGCAGCCGGCGGATCCCGGCACCCCGGGCGAGCCCGGCCGTGCGCTCCGCGAGCTGCGGGTAGAAGCGCGCGACGTCCCGGGCCACCTCGCGCGCCAGCCGCCGCTCGACCCATCCCGGCTCCAGCCGGCACGCACTCCGGATCGCCTCGCGGAGGGCGAGCCCCTGGTCGGTGCCGAGGTCGCGGGGGGCTCCCTCGCAGAGAAGCACGGGTGCCCGCTCAGCCACCGGACGGCGTCGGAGGGCCGGCGAGACCCTCGTTCAGGGCTCCGGTCCGATAGCCCTCGAGATCGAGGGCGATGTAGCGGAAGCCGAGCGGCTTGAGCGCCGCCACCAGAGCCCGGGCCACGGCCGGGTCGAGGGCCCCGGGAAGCTCCTCCGGCGCGATCTCGATGCGGGCCACCTCGCCGTGGTCGCGCAGGCGCACCTGCCGGAAGCCGAGCGCCCGCAGGGCCTCCTCGCCCCGCTCGATCCGGGCGAGCCGCTCCTCGGTGACCGCCGTGCCGTAGGGCAGCCGCGAGGCGAGACACGCCGAGGCCGGGATGCCGGCGGTGGGAAGCCCCGCCGCCCGCGACAGCTCGCGAATCTCCGCCTTGCCGAGCCCGGCCTCGAGCAGCGGAGCGAGAATTCCGCGCTCCTCGGCGGCGCGATGCCCCGGCCGGTAGTCCCCGCGGTCGTCGGTGTTGATCCCGTAGGCCACTGCATCGAAGCCGAGCTCGCGCCGCAGGGCCTCGAGCACGTCGAAAAGCTCGCTCTTGCAGTGGTAGCAGCGATCCGGCGCGTTCCGCCGGTACCCCTCCCGGAGCATCTCCCGGGTCTCCACGAAGCGGTGGGCCATGCCCCGCTCCCGCACCACCCGCTCGGCCATTTCGCGGTGATGCGCCGGGTAGGAGGGGGAGATCGCGGTCACCGCGAGGGCACCCCGCCCGAGTGCGCGGTGGGCCGCGTGGGCGAGGTAGGTGGAATCGACACCGCCGGAATAGGCGACCACGACGCGGCCGGCCCCGCGGAGGACCTCGAGGAGCCGGGCTTCCTTGCGGAGGAGCGCGGGGGCGGGCGGGGCCACGGTGCGATCCTACCAGGGCGCGGAACGGGGGCCAAGCCGGTGCACCGGGAGCGACGGGGCCACCCTGCTACCCTCGCCCGCCGGGGGTGCGGCCATGGCCAAGCTGCGGGTGGGCCTCGTCTTCGGCGGACAGTCGGTGGAGCACGAAGTCTCCATCGCCTCGGCCACCTCCATCCTGCGCGCCCTCGACCCCGCCCGCTACGAGGTCCTCCTGGTGGGGATCGACCGGAACGGCGGCTGGCGGCTCGGCTCGGGCACGTCGCCCGGAGAGGCCCTCCGAAGCGGCCGCCCCGTCTGGCTGGCCCCGGCGGGGCCTCCCGGCGGGCCCGGAGCCGCGGCTCCGGCCCTCATGCCGGCCGGCTCCGGCGGCGCGCCCCCCCCGGCCGAACCGCTCGACGTGGTCTTCCCCATCGTCCACGGGACCGGTGGCGAGGACGGCCGCCTGCAGGGGCTCCTCGAGCTCGTGGGGGTGCCCTACGTCGGTGCCGGCGTGCTCGGCTCCGCGGTGCAGATGGACAAGGACCTCGCCAAGCGCCTGCTGCGCGACGCGGGCCTGCCGGTGGTCCCCTGGTGCACCTTCTCGCGGGCGGAGATCGACGCAACGCCGGAGGCCGCGCTGCGGCGGGCCGCGCAGATCGGAATCCCCTGTTTCGCAAAGCCGGCCAACTGCGGCTCCTCCGTCGGGATCTCGCGGGTCGACCGTGCGGAGGCGCTCCTCCCCGCGCTGCGGGAGGCCGCCCGCTACGACGCCAAGGTGCTGCTCGAACGCGCGGTCGCTGCCCGCGAGCTCGAGGTCGGCGTGGTCGGCAATGACGAGCCGGTTGCGTCGGTGGTCGGTGAGATCGTGCCCCATGCGGAGTTCTACGACTACCGCGCCAAGTACCGCGACGGCCGGACGGAGCTCCTGGTTCCCGCGCCGGTCCCCGAGCCGACCGCCGAGCGCGCCCGCAGCCTGGCCCTCCGGGCCTTCCGGGCGCTCGAGGGTCGCGGGCTCGCCCGTGTGGACTTCTTCCTCGAGCGGAGCACGGAGGCGCTTTTCGTCAACGAGGTGAACAGCCTGCCCGGCTTCACCGAGGTCTCCATGTTTCCGCGGCTCTTCGAGGCCTCCGGCCTTCCCTACCCGGCCCTCCTCGACCGCCTGATCGAGCTCGCCCTCGAGCACGCGGAGCACCGCCGCCGTGTGGCGCTCGAGGCCCCGGAGCGCTGAGGCCTTGGCCCGCCCCCCCTTCGCCCTGCTCGGCATCGACCACGTGGTCCTCCGCGTGCGGGACCTCGACCGCTCGCTCGACTTCTACTGCCGCGTGCTCGGATGCGAGGTGGAGCGTCGGGTGGAGGCCCTTGGCCTCGTCCAGCTCCGGGCCGGGCGATCGCTCATCGATCTCGTCCCGGTCTCCGGGCCCCTCGGCCGCGCGGGGGGTGCACCCCCCGCGGAGGAGGGGCGCAACCTGGACCACTTCGCCCTCGCGCTCGACCGCTTCGACGAAGCCCTCCTCCGGGCACACCTCGCTGCCCACGGCGTGGAGGCGGGCCCCACCGGGGCCCGCTACGGAGCCGGCGGGACGGGACCCTCGATCTACGTCCGCGACCCCGATGGAAACGTGGTCGAGCTCAAGGGTCCCGGTGACAGGGAGGGCGCGCCCTCGGCCGGTGCCCGCGCATAGAGCAGGAGCGCCGTGCCGCCGGGCGTGACCCGACGCCGCCCGACCTCCGCATAACCGGCGCGCCGAAGCGCGGCCATCACCCGCTCCGGTTCGGGCAGGCCGTGCAGGTTGCGGTGGCTGCGCAGGAAGAGGTCGAGGACGGCGGTGCCCGACGCCAGGCCGAGGAGCCGCGAGAGGCGGTTCACCGAGACCAGGGGTGTGACGATCGCGAGCAGGCCCCCGGCCGACAGGTGGGGCCGGATCCGCTCGAAGAGGGGCTGGTGCCCCCGCGCGGGCAGGTAGTGGAGGGTGTGCGCGATCAGCACCAGGTCGAAGACGCCGGTG
>JALSIO010000176.1 GCA_026989995.1 Myxococcales bacterium | reverse complement strand
AGCGGCTGCCGCGGGCACTCACCTGCAGGCGGGCGTGTCGGCATCGGCCACAGAGGCCGGGGTCCGGGGCGGAATCGCTCACGGCGCCGGCTCGACCTCCAGCAGGCAACCGCGTCCGGTGTCGGGTACGCGAATCTCGAGTCTGCCCTCGGCGTGACGCCAGCAGGGGGGGGCGCCGCCCTCGGGAAGCCGCCCGGCGTCGAGCCGGACGGCCAGGGGCCTCGGCGCGGAGCGAATCCGCAGGTGGAGGATCGGAGCTTGGGGGACGCCGCCCGCTACCGCGCCCACCTCGATGCGCAGGCGTCCGGCGGCCCGGCCGTAGATGGCGATGCGGCGCGGCAGCGGTGCCGGCTCGGCCGGGGAGACCGGCCAGATCTCGCCCACGCCGTCCGCGGCGGGAAAGACCTCGAGCCGGGTGGCCGGCGCCGCGGCATCCCCGGGCGCCTGCACCCCCCGCACGGCGAGCGCGGAGCCCGCGCGGACCAGGAGCACCGGTCGGCCGGGCGGAGCCGCCAGCCGGACGCTCCGCGGACCGCGGTGGATGGAATCGTCGTGGAAGTCGATCCAGGTGCCGGGGGGGACCTGGACCTCGCGCTCGCGGACGCCCGGCTCGAGCACGAGCGCAGTGAGCAGCCGGCCGCCCACGAGCACGTGGTCCTCCGCCTCGCGGCAGGCCGCGTCCTCCGGGAAGTCCAGGACCGGTGGTCGCCAGGGAGGCTCCCCCGTCCGCGAGGCGTGCAGGAGGGCACCGCGGAGCGTCGGAAGCAGGTGCTGTCTCAGGCGGAGGAGGTCGCGGACGCGGCGGAGCACGGCGCCGGGGGTGGATCGCGGGCGCGCTCGCGCGCGCAGGCCCGGTGGCAGGGGCAGCCACACGAGCGGCTGGAGGAGCACCGCCTCGAGCCACCGGAGGAAGAGCTCTCCGGACGGCCGACCGCGGCTGCCCCCGACCTCGAGGGAGCACGGAGCCATCCCGGCGCAGGCGAGGGAGAGAAGCGCGCGGACCCCCGCACGCAGGTCGCGGTACCCGCTCCCGCGGGTCCGCAGCACCAGGGCCGCGTACCGGGTGCTGTCCGGCATTCCACAGGCGGCGGTCAGCAGGCGCTCCGAGCCGCCCTCCGTGAGGTCGAGGGCCTCGCGGACCGCCCGGGCGGCGTCGAGGGCGTAGAGGCGCCGGATCGCCTCGAAGGGCACGGGCCCCTCCGCGAAGGGCGGGCGCGCCGTGACGCCGGAAAGTAGGTGGCCTCCCAGTGGGACGGCGAGGGGGCCGAGGACCAGTCCGAAGCGGCGCGCCCTCGGTTCCGCGCCGACCAGGTGGAGGTCCGGTGGCCGATGGCCTTCGCCGACCTCCCTGCCCACGAGTGCCCGGCCGAGGGCCGCCCGTGCAGCGGGCTGGGAGAGATCGGGGAGCAGGCAGGGGCCGGTCCGGTCGACCCCGCGTGCGGGCAGTCCGCGCGGGTCGAGGCATACGGGCGGCTCGACCCGGCCCGACCCCCCGCGAAGCGGAAGGAAGGGATGGACATCGCACGAGCGCACCGCCGGCACCCCTTCGCTGCCGGCGACCCTTCCGGGGGGCGGAGCTTCCGAACCCGCGGCGGCCGGGACGTGGAGGCCTCCGATGGGCAGATCGAGCGCGGCGAGGCGGTCGCCGAGTCGCGCGAGGGCCCGCCCGCCGGGCCGTCGGGCGAGGCGCAGTCGGGGTGCGAGCGCGGCGGCGGGCGGGCAGCAGGGCGGACCGATGCGGGCGGCGAGACGGCGGAGCACGGCGAGCGGCTCGGGGCCCGGCAGCACGAGGAGGTCGAGGATGCCGTGGGCGAAGGAGACCTCGACGCGATCCGGCCCGCCGAAGCCGATCTCGAAGCGGCTCTCGCCGAAGAGGTCGAAGAAGAGTCCGCCCGCCCGCACGCGGCGGGCCTCCGGGGAGAGCACGAGGAGCCCCGCAGCCGAGACCGAGAAGGGCCCCGGGCCGGGGCCGAGCGGCCGGGCCCGGCTTCCGAGCCGTACCCGGCTGCCGCGGGTGCGGGGGCGGTCCGTGCGGGGGCCCGGACCGAGGACCCGGCTCTCGGGCGGCAGGACGACCTCCACCCGGCCGCCCCCCGCCTCCGCGACGGTGAGCCGGCGGAGCTCGGCCACCGGTTCGCCGCGGCGCGAGCGCAGCCGCAGGGAGAGGGGCTCCGGAAAGAGTTCCACCTCGGCGGCGCCCTCCGGCCCCTCGAAGGCCATGGCGACTCCGCCGCCTTCGACCTCGAAGGGCTCGGCCGGGGCCAGCGGCGGCTCACGGCGCCCGAGGTGGGGGGTCGGGTCCGGGGGAAGGCGGGCGCCGCCTGCCGCGCGGAAGCGGACGCCCCCGTCGCGGGCGAGGCAGAGCTCCGCAGCGCGTCCGAAGAGATCGAGGAGCAGGCGCCCCGGCTCCGCCGCCTCCCAGGCGAGCCGGCGGCCCCGGGCGCTCGGCGGGGCCATGCCGCCAGTCTACACTCGCCGCCCATGCCGAGGCTCGGAAGGATCGCGGCGCTTCTCGAGGAGGCGCTTGGAGAGGCCGTCCCGGTGCTGCGTCGCCTCCGGGGCGGCCCGCCCGCGTTGGAGGTCTTCGAGCGCGTGTGGGCCTTCCGGTTCGAGGCGACGGGAGGGGGGGCGAGGCTGCTTCCGATCGAGGAGCCGCGGCTCTTCGACCTCGACCTCCTGCTCGGCGTGGAGCGCGGTCTCGAGCGGCTGCTGCGCAACACGGAGCGCTTCCTCGAAGGGCGCCCCGCGCACCACGCGCTCCTGTTCGGGGAACGGGGGACGGGCAAGTCCTCCGCCGTGCGCGGCCTGCTCCCACGCTACGCCGGTCGCGGGCTCCGGGTGGTGGAGGTGCGCAAGCCCGACCTCCCGGCCCTTCCCACCCTGCTCGGATGGCTGCGGCCCGTCCCGAAGCGCTTCGCCGTCTTCTTGGACGACCTCTCCTTCGACGAGGGGGAGCCCGGGTTTCGGGAGCTCAAGGCGGCGCTCGAGGGCAGCCTCGAGGCACCGCCCGAGAACGTCCGGGTGATCGCCACCAGCAATCGGCGGCACCTCGTGCCCGAGCGGGCGGAGGACAACCGCGGCGCGCGTCTCGACGAACGCGGCGAGCTGCACCTCGGCGAGGCGGTCGAGGAGAAGCTCGCCCTCGCCGACCGCTTCGGCCTGGTGATCGGCTTCTACGGTTTCGACCAGGAGACCTACCTGCGGATCGTCCGGGCCTATGCCGGTCGCGCCGCGCTCGACCTCGCCGAGCCGGAGCTCCGGGAGCGCGCCCTGCGCTTCGCGCTCGAGCGGGGCAGCCGCTCCGGGCGCACGGCGAGGCAGTTCGTCGAGTCCCTCGCCGAGCGCGCCCTCCCCTGATCGGCCGGCCCGGCTCCCGGGAGGCGCCCGTGCCGCCGCGGCCCGCGCGGCGGCCGGGCACCGGCGGCTGCTCGGAGAGCCCCCAAGGGGCTCAGCAGCCCCGGAAGCGGGGCGCCCGCTTCTCGAGGAATGCGCGCACGCCCTCGCGCCCGTCCTCGGTGCGGCTCGCGTCGGCGATGGCCCGGCTCTCCCGCTCGAGCTGTTCCTCCAGCGGAGCCGAGGCGCCCTCGAGCAGAAGTCGCTTGACGGCGCCGAAGGTCCGGGTGGGGCCCGCGGCCAGCTCGCGGGCGAGCCGCATCGCCTCCTCGGCGAGGGCCTCGTCGTCCACCACGCGGGTCACGAGGCCGAGGCGGAGGGCCTCCTCGGCCGAGAGCACGCGGTTGGTGAAGAGCAGCTCCTGCGCCCGGCGCAGTCCCACCAGGCGGGCCAGGTAGAAGGTGGAGCTCCCGTCCGGCGCCAGGCCGGCCCGTGTATAGGCGAGGGTGATGCGCGCCGAGCGGGCCGCCAGGACCAGATCGCCCGTGCAGAGCAGGCTCGCCCCGGCGCCCGCCGCGGTGCCCTGGACCGCGATCACCAGCGGCGGATCCATGCGGGCGAAGCGCGCGATGGCGGCGTGGAGGTGCGCGGTCATTTCCTTCAGCAGTGCCGGTGCCCCCTCCGCGGCCTCGGCGAAGGCCTCGAGGTCGCCGCCGGCGCAGAAGAGCTTTCCCTCCGCGTCGAGGAGCACGGCGCGGATCGCGGGATCCCCGTCGCAGCGGAGCGCCACCTCGAGGAGCTCCCGGGTCATCGCGAGGTTCATGGCGTTGGCGGCCTCGGGGCGCCGGAGCGTCACGCGGGCCACGCCGCCGTCGACTTCGAAGCGGAGGGTCTCGAGGGCCATGGGATCTCCTTGCGGGGGGCGCGAGGATCCCCGCTCGCCGGCGGCGGGTCAAGCCGGGTGCGCGAGGTTCCGGGTGAGCAGCTCGGGGTGGAGGCGCCAGTGCCCGGGCCGGCCGGGCGCCTCCACGAGCCTGGCCAGCTCGCGGAGGAAGCGCTCTCGCGGCCAGACGGCCGCGCCGAGGGTGGCCAGGTGCGGCGTCGGAAGCTGGCAGTCGAGCATCTCGAAGCCGAAGGCCTCGAGGTGCCAGGCGAGCACGGCGAAGGCGGCCTTGGATGCGTCGCGTTCGGCATGGAACATGGATTCCGCCGAGAAGGCCGATCCCACGGCCACCCCGTAGATCCCGCCCACCAGCGATTCCCCGCGCCAGACCTCGACCGAATGGGCGTGGCCGAGCTCGTGGAGGCGGGTGTAGGCCCGGATCATCTCGGGGGTGAGCCAGGTTCCGGGTCCCTCCGGCCGC
>JALSIO010000175.1 GCA_026989995.1 Myxococcales bacterium | reverse complement strand
CGCTACGTCATCATCATCACCTCGCTGTCTCGGGAGTACGTCCCGGCGGCCTGGGGCATCTACATCCCGAGCCCGGGCGAGCTCACGGTCCTGGTCGGGAGCTTCGCGTGGTTCAGCATGTGGTTCCTGCTCTTCATCAAGGTATTCCCGGTGATCGCCATCGCCGAGGTGAAGGAGCTCGCCATCCACGACAAGGTCCACGGGGGAGCGCACTGATGCCGATGCTCCGCGGAGTCTTCGAGGATCCCTCCAAGCTGGCCGAGGCCGCCAGGCGCCTGCGGGCGCGGTCCTTCCGGGAGCTCGAGATCTTCTCGCCGGCTCCCTTTCCGGAGCTCGACGACGTGCTCGACGAGAAGCCGAGCCGGGTTCGGCTCTTCACGCTGGTGGGCGGGCTCGCCGGGGTCACCACCGGCTACGCCATGACGATCTGGATGTCCCTCGACTGGCCCATCGTCATCGGCGGCAAGCCCTTCGCCTCGGTGGTGCCCTACACGATCATCGCCTTCGAGCTGACGATCCTCTTCGGAGGTCTGCTCACCCTGCTGGGCCTCCTGGCGGTGGGGCGCCTGCCCGCCTTCCGCCTCCACAAGGCCTACGACAGTCGCTTCTCCGCCGAGGACCTCGGCCTCGTGGTGACCTGCGACGACCGGGACGTGCGCGAGGTGGACGCACTCCTCCGGGAGCACGACGCGAAGGAGGTGACCCTTGTCGAGCCGTAGCCGGATGAGCGCCGCGGCTCGCCCGGTGCGCCGCACGGCCCTCGCCCTCGCCTGGGTGCCGCTTCTCTTCTCCCTCGGGTGCTGGGAGCAGCTGGACGATGGCCAGTGGTTCCCACAGATGAAGCGCCAGCAGGCCTACCAGGCCTTCGAGGAGATCCCGATCCCCGTCCGCGGTCGGTCCCAGAAGACGGGCTTCGTCCCACCCGAGGGGTCCGTCCCGGTGGAGCCCTCCTTCCCCCCGCCCCTCGGCCGGGAGGTGGAGGCCGAGGCGGACCTTCTCGAGAACCCGCGCGAGCCGGATCTGGCCTCGCTCGAGAACGGCAGGCGGCAGTACGAGATTTTCTGCGCCCCCTGCCACGGGGCGACCGGCCTCGCCGACGGCCCGGTGGCCCGGAAGTTCCTGGGCGTGCTCCCGCTGGTGGGGGTGGTCCGGGCGCGAAGTGACGGGCACATCTACACCACCATCCGCTACGGGCGGCGGCGGATGCCTGCCTATCGGCGGATTCCGGACCAGGACCGCTGGGACATCGTGAACTACGTGCGGTATCTCGACCAGAAGGGAGGACGGCCGTGAGTGCGCCTGCTCCCGTGCGTGAACGGGCGCTGCCCCGGGGACTTCCCATGCCCCTCGCGCTCGTGTGTGTGGCCCTGATCGCGGTGGGCGTGCTCTCCTTCGTGGCCGGGCTCCTCTCCGACCATCCGGAGACGGCCTGGCGCGCCTTCCACGTGAACTTCCTCTACTACGCGGGGCTCTCGCAGGCGGGGCTGGTGCTGGCATGCGCTTTCGTGATCATCGGCGCCGGCTGGCCCGGGCCGGTGCGGCGCATCGCGGAGGGGCTCGCAGCGTGGGTCCCGGTGACCTTCGTCCTGGCACTCCTCGTGCTGCTTCTCGGGGGGGCGGAGCACGTCTTCCCGTGGATCTCCCATCCCATCGAGATCAAGGCTGCCTGGCTCAACCCGACCCGCTTCTGGGTCACGCAGCTCGGGATCTTCTTCGTGCTGACGGTGCTCACCCTCGCCTTCCTCCGGACCTCGGTGCGCCCGACCCTCGGCGGCGTGGCCGAGCGCGCGCCGGTGGCCCGTGGCCTCTTCGAGCGCTGGAGCGCGGGGTGGCGCGGAGACGAGGCGGAGAAGGAGGCCTCCGAGCGCCGGCTCCGGGTCCTCGCGCCGATCATCTGCCTGCTCTTCGCGGTGGGCTACTCGCTGGTGGGCTTCGACCAGGTGATGTCGGTGGCGCCCATGTGGTTCTCGAACCTCTTCGGCGCCTACTTCGCCTGGGGGGGCTTTCTCTCGGCGGTGGCGGCCACGGCGCTCATCGCGGTGCTCCTGCGCCATTCCCCCGGCCTCGAAGGGCACATCGACAAGAGCCGGATGCACGATCTCGGCAAGATGCTCTTCGCCTTCTCCATCTTCTGGATGTACCTCTTCTGGTCCCAGTACATCGTCATCTGGTACGGCAACCTCCCGGAGGAGACGGATTTCCTGGCTGCCCGGCTGGGACCCCAGTTCCTCCAGGACAAGGGGCTTCCCGGGACCCGGTGGATCGTGGACGGCTTCGACTTCTCCTTCGAGCGTCTCCACCAGACCCCCTACGCCTGGCTCTCCATGGCGGTGTGGGCCTGCTGCTGGATCGTGCCCTTCTGGGTGCTCCTCGGCCAGCGCCCGAAGCGGAGCCCGGTGGTGCTGGGCGGCGTCGCCTTCGTGATGCTGGTGGGCTTCTGGCTGGAGCGGAACGTACTGATCTGGCCCTCGCTCGTGCCTTCGGACCGCTTCGCCTGGCTCGGTCCCATCCAGATCGGGATCGCCCTCGGCTTCCTCGGGGCCTTTGCGCTGGTCTTCCTGATCTACACCCGGGTCTTTCCGGCGCTCGCGGTTCCGGCCCGCGACTGAGCGCCGGCCTCTCACGGGCCCGGACCCGCCGGCGGCCGGGGGTGCGGCCCCCGGCCGCCGGCTAGGATGGGGCGGTGCAGGTGGATCCGCAGCCGGGGGCGCTGCCCCCGAACGAACGCTTCCCCTGGCGCGACGGGCGGGCGATCACCCTCTACGCCACCGGCCTGCGCCATCCCCGCTCCTGGCGGCTCGGGGGGGACGTCTTCACCCCCTACGAGGAGATCACCGATGTCGCCGTCGGCCCGAGGCGCCTGGTGCTCGGGGCGCGCCGGGGGGTCTTCCATCTCCCGCGCGCGGCCTTTTCCGACCCGGAGGCACCCGAGGCGCTCGCGGCCGCGCTCCGCCGGCGGATCGCGCGCCTTCCCGACGGCGCCGACCGCCTCGCACGGCTCGACGCCCTGCGCGCCCGGGCCCGCCGGCCCGGCCGGATCGCCGCCGCCTGGGTGCTGCCGCTGGTCTGCGTCGGGGTCTTCGGCGCCCAGGTGCGACTCGGCCCGGCGCTCAGCTACGCGGGATCCTTCGTGGGGGCGCTCGTCGAGGCAGGCGAGCGCTACCGGATCCTCTCCTCCCAGCTCCTCCACGCCGGCACCGGCCATCTGCTGCTCAACGTCGTCGGTCTGCTGGCCCTCGGCGCGCTGCTCGAGCGCTCCCTTGGAAGCGCCCGCCTGGTCCCCGTGCTCGCGGCCTCGGCGCTCGGGGCCGGGGCGGCCTCCCTGGCGGCCGGCTACGACTTCGCCCTCGGAGCCTCGGGCATCGTCTGGGGCCTGATGGGGGGGCTGCTCTGGCTCGAGCTTCGGCACGGCGCCGAGCTCCCGGGCACCTGGCGCATCCCGAGGCGGCTCTTCCTCGCGCTGGTCGGCGTCGAGCTCGTCCTCTCCTTCGCGCTGCCGGTGGTGGCGGCCGGGGCGCATCTCGGGGGGCTCCTGGGCGGCGTGGCCGCCACCGTCGTGCTGGCGCCCCCGGCCCTCGAGGGAAGGCCTGCGGGGAATTTCCTCTCCGCGCTGGACGCCGTGCTCGGGGCCGTCCTCGTGGCCTCGCTCCTGCTCCTCGGACGCGTGGTCGCGGAGGGAAGCCCGGCCTACGCCCGGAGCGGGGCGCGTCTGCTGCGTTCGGATTCCGTTCCGGCCCACCTCCTGAACGACTTCGCCTGGCTCGTGGTCACCGAGGGGCGCCCCGACGCCGAGGAGCTCGGCGTGGCGCTCGAGCTCGCCCGCCGGGCCGTGCGCTCCACGGACCGCCTCGACCCGAATGTCCTCGATACCCTCGCGGAGGTCTACTTCACCGCCGGCGACATCGAGGCCGCCGTGGAGACCATCGACGAGGCCATCGCGCTCGCGCCGGACGAGCCGTACTTCCGCGAGCAGCGTCGGCGCTTCCTGGGCGAGCGGCCGCCGGAGGATCGGCCCGAACCGCCTCGGCGGGCTCCCCTGCCGGGAAGGCCGGCGCCGGAGCGCCCCGGGGAGGGAGACGGCTTCACGGTGTGATCGTGTCGCCGTCCTCCGGGATCTCGATCGGCCCGGGGAAGCGGTCCCGGATCCGGCGGCGGACCTGCCAGTCGAGCAGAGGCGGCGGGACGAGGCGGGTCAGGACGAGTGCGCCCGCACCCGTGGCCCGGGCGAGATCCGCGGCCTCCTCGAAGGAGGGGTAGACCCGAAGGTCGCTGCGCAGCCGGGTGGCCTCGGCCTCCCCGGCGCCCTCGAGGGCGAGCTCGACGGAGGCACGGTCCACGGCCGGAAGCACCAGCACCCCGGGACCTCCGGCTCGACCGTCCGCCACGAGATCCTCCGCGTTCGCGCGGGTTCCCGCGATCGAGACCGCGAACCCCGCGGATTCCAGCCGGTAGGCCAGCGCGGGGACGGGGGCGCCGGGAAGGGGCCACGCGGCGAGCTCGATCTCGCCCAGGCGCTCGCGCCGGGGCTCGCGCACCTCGAGCACCGCGACGCGAAGCCCCTCGTCCCCGGCGAGGCCGAGCCGCTCCCGGAGCGCCGGGGCGAGCGCGGCCAGGCGCTCGGCGAGGCGATCCCCGGTCCCGGCGGGGCCGAGGAGGCGGAGCGGGCCGGCACCGGCGGCCGCCCGGGCTGCGAGCAGGTCGTCGAGC
>JALSIO010000174.1 GCA_026989995.1 Myxococcales bacterium | reverse complement strand
ATCATGGCGGGGGTCCCCCGGAAGAATCGCAGCGCCGGCTCCCGCCGGGTCAGGTCGTGCTCGAGGCTGCGAAGCACGTACGGGAGGTCGCCGATGCCGTCTCCGTCGAGGTCGTAGCCCGCGTAGTCGCCCCACTCGTTCCGCCGGAAGATCGCATCGCGGGCGTCTCCCCGCCCCTCGCTTCGCACGGGAAGGCCGTTGTCGCGGAAGCGGTTGTACGTGAACCGGTTGCCCGCGGCCACGCCGTGGAAGACCACGGCCGTGTCGCAGAAGCGGAACTCGTTGCCCTCGATCCGGTTGGGCTCGTCGGGGCGGAGGGGACTCGTGTCGAGGTAGAGGCCCACGTGGTTGGCGAGAATCCGGTTCTCCAGGATCGCCAGGCTCCCGCTCTCCTTGGAACCGATCCCCATGCCGGCTGCACCGGCCGACCGCGCGAGCGTATTGCCCCGGATCTCGACGCCACGGCTGTACATCACGAAGATGCCGACGACGTTGTCGAGGTAGAGATTCCCTTCGACGCGGTTGTCGTGGCTGTACATGAAGTGGGTCCCATAGCGACCGTGTTCCACCCGGTTGTCGCGGAAGACGTTGCCGGGGGAGTACCAGACCACGAGATCCCGGGAGTGGAGCAGGCGATTCCCCTCGATCCGGGAGGCCCGCACCTCCCAGAGCCGGATGCCGTCGCCGCGCAGACCGAGCGGCTTCTCCTCCGGGCCGACGACCTCGTTGTCCCGGAGCAGGAGCCCGCGGGCCTGCTCGGCGAGGATCCCGAAAAGCGCCCGCACCACGCGCACGCCCTCCACCCGGCAGCCGTCCGCCGCCACCCGCACCGCCGCGTCGAGCAGGTCGAAGCGCGAGCCGCTCCCATCCACGGTCACGCCGCGGAGCGCCGCGCCCCGCCCCGCGAGCAGGACCGTGGAACCGCGGCCCGCCGAGGCGATCACCGCGCTTCGCGGCCCCCGCACCTCCACGCCCGCCGGAATGCGAAGCGGGCCCCGGTGCATGCCGGGCGCGAGGCAGAAACGGTCTCCCGGGGCCGCCGAGGCGAGCCGCTCGGCGAGCGGCTGCTCGGGTGCCACGGCACGGCAGCCGACCTCCTGCGCGGCTGCACTGCCCATCGCGAGCAGAACCGCGAGCAGGCCCGCGGCCCCGACGAGCGGCGTGCCCGGGCCGCGCCGCCTCAGCGTGGCTCCACCAGCAGGTATCCGGCCATCTCCAGGTGGAGCGCCGAGCAGAACTCGGTGCAGTAGATCGGGAAGACCCCCGCCCGGTCGGCGACGAAGCTCACGTTGGCGTGCTCGCCCGGCTCGAGACTCAGGTTGATGTTCTTCGACCCGATCGCGAAGCCGTGGGTGGCGTCGCGCGCCTGCTCGACGTTCGTGATGTGAAGATGGACCGTCTCCCCCTGCTTCACCCGGATCACGTCGGGCGTGAAGTGGCTTCGCACCGCGGTCATGAACACGTGGACGCCGTCGGGCCGCCTTTCGATCCGCTCCTGCCCTCCCTCGACGGCGAAGGGATCCCGCTCGTGGGTGAGGGCATTGATGCCGATCGGAGTGTAGACGTCGATGGCCTTGATCTTGTCGGCCCGCACCATCTGGGCGTAGTGGGGCTCGCCGAGGGGAATCGGCAGGTCGTAGAGTAGCTTCATCTTCTCCCCGTCGATCCCGATGAGTTGGAAGTTCTGCGGGAGCAGCGGGCCGACGTCGTTGAAGCGGTCGATGGCCCATTTGTTCATCGACACCAGGTAGCCCCCATCGGGGCTCACGGTGTCGCCCTCGGCCGTCACGATGTGCCCGACGTTGTAGTGGACCGGGATCTTCTCGATGAGCGCCAGATCGGCGAGCGACCACTTGGCCACCTTCGACTCGATGAAGACCGATGTGTAGGCGTTCCCCTGGTCGTCGAACTGGGTGTGCAGCGGCCCGAGACCGATCTCCACCTGGCCGCGAATCGCCTCCTCGAAGGGAAGGATGCCCACGCCGTAGGGGTCCCGGCCCGTGAAGGTCCCCGCTTCGATCAGCGAGCGGATCTTCTCGAAGTCGTAGACGGTGGCGTGCGTGTCGAGCTTTCCGGAGACCACGAGCTCCCGACCGTCCGGCGTGACGTCGACGCCGTGGGGGCTCTTGGGCTCTCCCACGAAGGTCAGGATCTTCTCCGCTGCGGCCACTTCGAGCGGGATCACCTTCATCCCGGCGATCTCCTCGAACTTGCCGTCGGCGACGGCCTGCTCCGCCTGGCGCCAGTTGATGATGTGGAGGTAGTCCATGTCGTTCTGCGAGGCGCCGGATTCCATCGGGGGATTTCCCTCGGCGATCCCGCCCCAGGACCTCTCGGTGTTGAAGGAGTTCACGAAAACCCATCCGTCGCTCACGAGCTTTCCGGCGTCGGCGAGATCCTGCATGTAGGGAGGCGTTTCGATGGCCCACGACTGCTCCGGGACGATCCGCCCCCGCTCGCGGTCGAAGCGCCAGAAGATGACTGCGCCCCGGTACTCCTCATCGAAGCGCTCGATGGGGGCGTAGCGCCCGCCGAGCGGCGCCGGGTACTGGGCACTTTCGATCACGTACTCCGTATTCGGGGTGACGAAGGTGGCGCCGTGGTCGGACTCGATCAGCGTGCTGTTGACGATCTGCACGGTGACGAAGTCCCGCAGGTCGACGACGGCGACCCGCGCGTTGGCCTTGTCGTTGATGAACAGGTAGCGGCCGTCGTAGTCGCCGTTCGTCTCGGAGAGGGCCGGATGGTGTGTATCTGCCCAGGTGAGAGGCTGGCCGTTCCGATCGCCCGTGGCGAGCAGGGCGCTGGTCTCGTCGCCGTACGCATAGCCCTGCCACGGCTCCGGCGTGAAGACGCCGATCACCTTGAGGATCCGCATGCTCGGAACCCCGATCACCAGCACCTGCCCCGAGTGCCCGCCCGACGCGAACAGGAGGTATTCGTCCCGCCCTCCGGTGGGGGTGTAGGTCCGGAGCGCCGCCTCCACGTCCTGTTCCGTGAGCCCACGCGCCTTCATCAGGGCCGCGAGCTCGCCGTTGCCCGGCCGCGCTCCGGCGGGCGGCTCGAGCGCACCGGGTGCGCCCTGCTGCCCGCCGGGCCCACAAGCCAGCGCCAGCAGAAGTCCGATCACCCACGGAAAGGCGCGGAGTTTCTGTTCCCGATCGGATCGCGCCATGGGCCCCTCCCCTGCCGGCCGCGGGCTTCCGCCCGGCCGGCTTCTCTCACTGCGCGGACGGTCTGCCGAAGCTCCGGATCAGCTCCACGAGGGCGCGGACCACCTCCGGCTTCGACTGGAGATCCGGATTCGGGGGCATCGCCGGGCTGCGGCCCACGGCGGCTCCCCCGTACAGGATGATCTTCTCGAGGTGGTCGTCGGTGACCGACGCCTGCCACTCGAGGTCGTGGAAGTTGCGCGGCGGCGGCTGCAGGCCGGCGGAGGCCGGGCCATCGCCCCGCCCCTCGGTGCCGTGGCAGGTGAAGCAGCGGGTGGCGAAGATCTCGCGCGCTTCGGCCTGCGCGGACCCGGCGTCGGCCCCGGTCGCCGGCGGGGCCGCGGGCGGCTTCTCCTCTGCGGGTGCCTCGGCCGCGGGTGCCTCGGCGGCGGGCGGCGGAGCACCCTCTTCGCCGGAACCACACCCGGCGGGGCCCCCCAGCAGGCCCAGCATCATCAGGGCACCCCAGGCGGGTGCAGTGACCTTCGCGTGCGTCGCCCGGCGCATGTCGCCGCCCTCCATCGCTGCCTTGCGGAGCCGGTGTCAGGACCCGAAGCGTCCGGACTCCGGGCAGCCTACCGGGTCCTGCGCGCTGCCGCCGCCGGATTCGCCGTGCAACACGGATGCGTGTAGCCCCGGACCCCGCCCCCCGCGGTGCCGTCGACCCACGATGTGTGGGGCCCGCAGGTGCGCTGCGCGCTCCGCCGGGGACCGATCCCCGAGCCGCGGCTCGGGGCACTCCGCCCCGGCCTGGCGCAGCCCGCCCCATCCTGCGCGGGCCGTCGCAGCCCGCGGGCACCCCGACTGAGGGTCTGCACCCCCACCACGGCGAGCGGGCCACACCCGGCTGCTGCCGATGGGCCCCTCCTTCGGCCGGCGCGCGCAGCCGCGCACGGGGCCCGCCGAGCCTCACAGGGGGTGGCGGGCCTCGAGCTCCCGGCGGAGCTCCCGCGCCGTCCGAGTGCTGCCATCGGGGCTCCACCCGGGAGGCAGGAAGATGCGGCCGAGGGCCTCCCGGAGGCTTCCGGCCCGGGCGACCTCCCGGAACATCGAGGCCCACTCGTGGAAGGCGATCCGGACGGGGTGGAAGGTTTCGAGGTTCCGGGTCAGGCCGTAGTCGACGGCCTCGCTCTCGGGCTCGAAGGTGCCGAACAGGCGGTCCCAGACGATCAGGACGCCGCCGTGGTTGCGATCGAGGTACCGCGGGTTGCGCCCGTGGTGGACTCGGTGGTGGGAGGGTGTGTTGAAGACCCATTCGAGGGGCCCCAGCCGATCCACGAGCTCGGTGTGGATCCAGAACTGGTAGATCAGGCTCACCGCCTGGGCGGTGAGCACCAGCTCGGGAGCCACGCCGAGGAGCGCGAGGGGGGTCCAGAAGATCGGCCCCGTGAGAGGCGTGGTCCACGACTGCCGCAGGGCGGTCGAGAGGTTGAAGTAGCGGCTCGAGTGGTGGTTCTCGTGGGCGGCCCAGAGGATGCGCACCTCGTGGTGGGCGCGATGGAACCAGT
>JALSIO010000173.1 GCA_026989995.1 Myxococcales bacterium | reverse complement strand
CGCTCGGCGCCAATCCGCAGGGACAGCCAGACGGTTCCCATCACCCGCACGAGGTTGAAGAAGAGCGCGAGGGGAACGACCGCGGACACCAGGAGCAGCCGGGCGGAGAGCCGCTTCTGGGTGAAGTAGGCCAGCAGGACGCCGAGCGGCATCAGCGTGATCAGCGAGGTCACCCCGCTGCACGCCTCCGCGACGAAGAGCTCCTCCCCCGTGGGCAGCACCAGCACGTTTCCCGCGCGCTCGACAGGCAGCCCCGCGACGGCCAGCAGCCCGGAGGCGACCTCCGAGACCAGCACCTGGAGCTCGCGGATGACCGGGCCGAGCACCGGCTCGGGGAGCGGCGACATGAAGATCAGGAACCCCACCGGGAAGGCGACGGCCCGAAGCACCGCGGCGCCGGCGGCCACGAGCACCGCGGCGGCGAGCGCCGCCACCAGGGAGAGTCCGATCAGCCACGGCAGCCCCGCGGCGAGGCCCGCCACGTAGCCGAGCAGGGCCAGGACGAGGGCGGCCACGCCCCGCCGGTCGCCCCGGGGTGGGATCCCCGACCAGCGGTCGCGGTCCCGGTGGAGCGCCCACCACGACACCGCCGGCACGAGAAAGCCGTGGGCGTAGTAGTCCACCGTCGACCAGATACGGGCGAGGGCCAGCAGCCCGGGGACCGCGGCGATGAGCCCGAGCCCGCCCAGGGCCAGCGTCCATCCACGGGGGGGGGCGCTGGCAGGCCGGGCCTCCGGCTGCTGGGGCGGGCCGGCTGCCTGCATGGGGCTCCTCCGACCTGGCCCGCCCCCGCCCGGCGTCGGAAGCGGGCGGCTCTTCCAGGGCGGGACGACACTCGCCCCCGGGGACACCGCGGCCGCCGGGGAGGGCCTTCGCCCGGCTGGAGCGTAGCGGCTGGACGGGGCGGATCCGGGAGCCCGTCAAGGTCGCCGCGTGCCCTGCCGACAAGGGCGGCGGAGGCCCGCCGATGCCCACCCGCGTCCCGTCCTCGCCCCATTCGCTGAGCCCCCACGAGGTGCGCGCCGACCCGCGGGTGGGTGTGGATCTTCCCGTGGAGGTGCATTCGGCGGACCTCCCGGCACCCCTGCTCGGGCGCAGCCGCGACCTGAGCGTCGGGGGTGTCTGTGTCGCCACACCCTCGCCCTTCGCCTGCAAGTCGGTGCGGCGGGTGGTCCTGCGGCTGCCCGACCGGACGCTCGCGCTCGAGGCGGAGGGGCGCTGGCAGCGCGACGTGGCGGGAGACGAGACCGTGCTGACCGGCCTGTCCTTCGTGGATCCCGATGATTCGGCGGTGGACTACCTCTGGGAGCTCGTCCTCGACCGGGGCAAGGAACTCGCGCGTTTCCTGTACGCGCGCAGCGACATTTCGAATCTCGGCCTCGAAGAGGCCATGGGAATCGCCCAGACCACGCGGGTCCAGCACGTGCCGGCGGGCCGCTGGCTCTACACCCAGGGCCGGCCGGGTCCGGAAGCCGACTCCATCTACATCGTGCTCGAGGGCCGCGTGGCCCTGCAGGTGCGCGTCCGCGACGCGCTCGAGAAGGCCTTCGACAGCGTGGGCCCGGGCGGCCTCGTCGGCGGCGCCGGGGTGGTGGGTGGCGAGCCCCCTCCCGAGTCGGCGGTCGCCGAGACCGACCTCCGGCTGTTGGAGATCGACTCCCGCTCGTACCAGTACCTGCTCGCCGCCAAGCCCTGGCTCGCGCTCCGACTCGCGCAAGTCGTCAACCAGGTCCGCGCCCGGTGCACCGCGCGGCTGCTCGGCTTCGTCCGCGACCTGCTCTAGGACCGGGCGCACGACCCGGCTCCCGGGCTTCGTCCGCGACCTGCTCCGGCGACGGACCAGGCGCGGCGGATGGGAGGGCGGAAGGGCGCGCCCTTCGTCGGGCGGGGAATCGCGCCGAGGCCGACGCTCAGCTTCGCCGGGTGCGGCCGGCGAGCGCGAGGCCCGCGAGGCCGGCCCCGAGCAGGAGCATGGTCCCCGGCTCGGGAATCACCGCGAACTCCTGGCTGACCACCGACAGCGTCGCCACCGAATCGACGCCGGCGCTCAGCACCTGGATGTCCTTGAGGACGCGGAAATGCGCGAGCGGCGGGACGAGCCCCGTGGAGTCGAGCTTCTCGGCAAAGACCTCGCCGCCCGCCTGGAAGGTGTGCACGAAGAGGTCGGCGAGGGGCGTCCCCTCGACCAGGATGTCCTCGGTCACGGCGGCGAGGGCCCCGTCGCCGCTGACCGCCCCGTTGAAGAAGAGGGAGACCCCGGACACCGCGAGCCCCTCGGCCGCCCAGACGTCGAAGGAGACCGCGAGGTCGCCCACGTCGCCGCCGACCGCGCCCACGGGGCCGACGATGACGAGCCCCTCACCCCGGGTCTCGACCGTGTAGTCCTCGAGATCGGCGCTGAGCGCGCCGCTGACCACGGCGTCGAAGTTGCCGAAGGTGAGATTCCCGCTCTCGGTCGAGAGCGATGCGCCGCCCACCACGAGATCGCGCAGGGTGAGCGCCGTGGCCGACGACGCCACCACCAGGGCAAGCCCGAGCGCCACGAGACACCCCGCACGCCGAAGGGGGGACGAAGAGATCGTTCGCATCGCACACCTCGCGCGGTCGCCGGGGGCGACCCCTGCCGTGGGGACCCCACCGCGGCGAAACCGGTCCTCTTCCCCGGAAGCCGCGGGGCCCTCTCTGGTAGTAGTTAGTGGCCGCGGCGGCAGAACGGTGTCAACCACCTTGGGCGTCCAGCCGAAGTCCCCCCCTGGGGCGCGGCGGGACTGTCCCGCCGCCGGATCGGGGTCCCCAGGGGCAGTGGCCCCGGGAAGGTGGGACCGGCACACTGCGGGAACCGCGAAGACCCCCCGTGGGGAGAGAAAGGCTTCGGTGCAGGACCGCTTGATCTTCCTGATCGGGAGCCCGCGATCGGGATCCACCCTCACGGCCCGCATGCTCGGAGCCCATCCGGCGATCCACGCTCCGCCGGAGCCCCACCTGATCACGCCGCTCGCCCATCTCGGCTACCACGCGGTCGTGGACCGGGCCCCCTACGATCCGGTCATCACCCGACGCGCGCACCAGCAGCTCGTCTCGGAGCTCCCGGCCGGCGAGGCAGACTACCTCGACGCCATCCGCGCGCTCACGGACCACCTCTACCGCCGCCTCCTCGACGCCTCGGGGCGGGAGCGGCTGCTCGACAAGACGCCCGCCTACGCTCTCGTGCTCGACTTCCTGCAGGCGCTCTATCCGGGCGCCCGGTACCTGGTTCTCACGCGGCACCCGCTCGCCGTGTGGTCCTCCTACGTCGATTCCTTCTTCGATGGGGACTTCCGGGCCGCCCACGCCCACAACCCGCTGCTCGAGCGCTATGTCCCGGCCATCGCCCGGTTCCTGCGCGAGGCACAGGTCCCCCGGCTCCACCTGCGCTACGAGGAGGTGGTCGCCGACCCGCAGGGCCAGATGCGCCGCGTCTGCGCGTTCCTCGACCTGCCCTTCGACCCGGCCATGATCGAGTACGGCAGCCAGGAGGCTGCCGCGGGGGCGTCGGTCAGGGGGCTCGGCGATCCCCTGACCGTCGGCCGGGAGAAGCGTCCCACCACCCGCTCGGTCGCGCGGTGGGCCCGCGACCTCGCGGGAAACCCGGACCGCGTCGAGCAGGCGAGGTCGATCCTGGCCCGACTCACCGACCCGGATCTCGAGGCCTGGGGCTACCCCCGGGCGGGGATCGAGGCCGAGCTCGAGCAGGTGCCGGCCACCGGCGGGCGCGGCCGGCGGCGCCCCCTCACCCGCTACACCCTGGAGCGCAAGCTGCTCGTCCTCCTCCGCCGGAACATCCACAAAAACGCCTTCGGGCGTCTCGTGCAACGGGTGCGGGAGGTCTGCGACGTCCTGCTGCGCTGAAACCGGGGCGCTGCTATAAGATGCGCATGGACGAGATTGGAACCGACAGGGCCCGGACGGCTGCCGAGGGGACTCCCCCGGCGGAGGCCCGCGGCGTGGTCGCGCCGCCGCCGCACGACCCTCCCCGCTTCCGGGTGATCGCGCTCGACTGCGAGATCACCGCCTACGCGCCCGACGGGGACTCCCCCCTCTTCTAGGCGCCGTCCCGCGGGGCGGAAGGGCCCCGCGGGCCCGTCCGCCGCCCCCCGGAGCGGCACCGAACCGTGGAGGCGGGCATGCTGCGGCGCACGCTGAGCTTCATCCGCGAGGCCCTGCGTCGCTACTTCATCGCGGGGCTGCTCGCCTTCGCGCCCCTCGGCATCACGGTCTGGGCCATCGCCTGGATCATCCAGCGCCTCGACAACCTCCTGCTGCCCTGGGTGCTCAAGCTCGTGATCCCGGGCCTCGAGGAGCCGCCCCGTCTCCCGCTGGTGGGGGCGCTGTTCACCCTGCTCGTGATCATCCTGTTCGGGGTGGTCGTCCGGCACTTCTTCGGCGGCGAGCTGGTGCGCGCCTCCGAGCGGCTGCTCCAGCGGGTGCCGGTCGCGCGGAGCATCTACGGAGCGGTGAAACAGCTCGTGGAGGCGATCCTCCAGGCCGACCAGCGACAGCGCTTCAACCGGGTGGTGCTCGTCGAATACCCGCGCCGCGGACTCTACGCCCTCGCCTTCACCACCGGCCCCACCGAAGGTCCGCTCGCCCGTGCGGTGCCGGGTCGCATGGTGAACTGCTTCGTGCCCACCACACCCAACCCGACCTCCGGGTTCTACCTGCTCGCCCCGGAGGAGGACCTGATCCCGCTCGCG
>JALSIO010000172.1 GCA_026989995.1 Myxococcales bacterium | reverse complement strand
CCCCGCTGCAGGATCCGTCCGCCTCGCATGAGCGCCACCTCGTCCCCGAGGAAGGCCGCCTCGCCGAGATCGTGCGTCACGAGCAGCACGGTCCGGTGGAGCTCCCGGAAGAGCTCCCGCAGGTCGGCCTGGAGCTCGAAGCGGGTGACGGGGTCGAGGGCACCGAGGGGCTCGTCGAGCAGCAGGCAGGCGGGATCGAGGAAGAGCGCCCGGAGGAGGCCCACGCGCTGCCGCTGGCCCCCGGAAAGCTGCACCGGGTACCGTTCGAGCAGCTCCGGTCCGAGGCGGGTGAGCCGCGCGAGCTCGTGAAGGCGGGCGTGCACGCGCTCCCGGGTCCATCCGAGGGTGCGCGCCACCAGGGTGGCGTTGGCCGCGGCGGTGAGGTGGGGGAAGAGGCCCCCCTCCTGGATCACGTAGCCGATGCGCTGCCGGAGGGCGGGGGCGGTGGTCTCGTCCACCGGCTCGCCGTCCACCCGGACCTCGCCCCGGTCGGGGCGGAGCAGGCCGAGGAAGAGCTTCAGGATCGTGGACTTGCCGCACCCGCTCGGGCCGAGGAGCACGGTCACCCGGCCGGACGGCGCGGTGAAGTCGGTGGGCGCGAGCGCGACGCGCTCGCCGAAGGCCTTGGCGGCCCCGCGGAGCTCGAGCATCGGTCCGCGGGACCGTAGGCGCTCGCCCGGGTGCTGTCGATGCGGCGCCCGCCGTCGCGCTCCGGGCCCTCCGGCCCCGGCGGGCCGGGGCGGCTAAGCTCAGCCGCCCCGACGACGGGGCGGCCGGTGCGGCTCCGGGGCCGGTCCGTCCGCCCGAGGGGCGCGGGCGCCGGGGGAAGCGGTCACGCCCGGCCGGGCGCCGGCGGGGTCGGCCTGGCGCGCCGGCGGCGGGCGCCGCGCGGGCCCCGGCCGGAAGGGCCGACGAGGAGGAAAGCCAATGCGGGAAGTCCACCGGAGGTGTGCGGCCTCGGCCGACGCGGGGCGGGGAGCCGGTTTCCGCCGGCGGCGTGTGGGGGGAGCTCTCGCGCTCGCGGCGCTCCTCACCCTCGGCGGGCTCGGCGGATGTGGAGGCGGGGACTCGGAGGTCGAGAAGCTGATGGCGGCGAGCGAGGAGCTCGCGCGGGCGCAGGAGGAGCTCGCCCGGGCCGAGGAAGAGGTGCAGAAGGCCGAGGCCGCCTTCGAGGAGGCCCAGGCCGCGCTGGACGCGGCCCGGGCCCGCGCGAGCGAGGCACGCCAGGCTGTCGCCGATGCCGAGGCCCAGGTGGACCAGCAGGCCACCGACGACGTCATCTTCCGGGCCGTGCAGCTCCGGCTCCTCGAGGACCGCAGGCTGCGGAACCGCGCGGTGCGCGCCGAGGTGGACGGCGGGATCGTGACCCTCACCGGCCGGGTGCGGACCCGGGAGGAGGCGGAGCGGGCGCTGGAGATCGCCCGGCAGACCCCCGGCGTGCGCGACGTGACCAGCCGGCTCGAGGTCTTCGAGGGGACGCCGGAGCCCTAGACCGGGCAGCCGGGCTCAGGCCGGGGAGGCGACGCCCAGCCGCTGCTGAAGCTCGCCGGTCTCGAAGAGCTCCCGCACGATGTCGCAGCCTCCGATGAACTCGCCGTCGATGTAGAGCTGCGGAATCGTCGGCCAGCTCGAGTACTCCTTGATCCCCTCCCGCAGGCCGGGATCCGCGAGCACGTCCACGGCGGTGTATTCCGGGATCAGGTGGTCGAGGATGCTCACCACCGTCGCCGAGAAGCCGCACTGGGGAAAGGTGCGGTTCCCCTTCATGAAGAGCACCACGCGATCCGAGGCGATGATCTCGTCGATCCGCTTGCGAAGTTCTTCGGGAAGGCTCATCGGGACTCCTGGGGCGCGGCGGGGAGGCCGCGCCGGGGCTGGGGGCGGCGGGCCGCCCCGGGTTCCTGGGTCCGGCTGGCGGAAGCCGCCGGCGCGAGATCGCGAAGCGTGACGGCCGAGAGCTCGGACCGGAGGGCCTCGCGCACCCGTGCCCAGAGCTCGCGCAGCGCGCACGCGCTCCGGTGGACGCAGCCCGCGCGCCGCCCGCCGTGCCGCTCGCAGAACTGCTCCGGGAAGGGATCGCCGCCGAGGGCCACGAGGGCCTCCCAGACGGTGATCTCCTCGGCCGGCCGCGTGAGGCGGTAGCCCCCGCCGGGGCCGCGTACGCTCTCCACCAGCCGGCAGAGGCGCAGACGGCGCATGAGCTTGGCGGCGTACTCGGGCGTGAGGCCCTCGGCGTCGGCGATCTCCGCGATGGAGCGCGCTCCGCCCCCCGCGTCCGCGGAGACCTGGAGCAGGCAGCGCAGCCCGTACTCCTCGCCGGCCGGAAGGTGCATGGTCCGCACCCTACGAAAGCTATACCCTCGAGTCAAGCATTCCGGGCGGCGGCACGCGGGCCCGGGCGTTGCCGAGCCGCGGCCGGCACCCGATCCTCCCGCCGTTTCCGGTGGATGTGCGCCCGAAGCGAGGCCCCGTGACGAGCTCCTCCTCCCCCGCCGCTTCCGACCGCCGTGGCACCCCCGCGCCGTCACGCTCCGACGCCCTCGGGCGACCGCTGCGCGATCTCCGGATCTCGGTCACCGACCGCTGCAACTTCCGCTGCCCCTACTGCATGCCCGCGAGCGTCTTCGGGGAGGGCTTCCCCTTCCTGCCCCGGCCGGAGCTGCTCACCTTCGAGGAGATCACCCGGCTCGCCGGGATCTTCCTCGGCCTCGGCGTGCGGAAGATCCGGATCACCGGTGGCGAGCCCCTCGTGCGCCGGGACCTGCCGCGGCTCGTGGCCCGGCTGGCCTCCCTCGCGCCCGGGCTCGACCTCGCGCTGACCACCAACGGATCGCTGCTCGCGCCGGTGGCGGCGCCGCTGGCCGAAGCCGGCCTCCGGCGGGTCACCGTGAGCCTCGACAGCCACGACGCCGAGGTCTTCCGGAAGATGAGCGGCGGGCACTCGGATCCCCGGCGCGTGCTCGACGGGATCGAGGCGGCGGAGCGGGCGGGGCTCGTGCCGGTCAAGGTGAACTGCGTGGTGCAACGGGGGGTCAACGACCACCTCGTGGTCGAGCTCGCCCGGCGCTTCCGGGGCACGGGCCGGATCCTGCGCTTCATCGAGTTCATGGACGTGGGTACCCGCAACCAGTGGGATCTCTCCCAGGTGGTGCCGGCGGCGGAGATCGTCGAGCGGGTGGACGCCGAGCTTCCCCTCGAACCCGTGGAGCCGGCCTACCGCGGCGAGGTGGCCCGCCGGTACCGCTATCGGGACGGCGGTGGGGAGATCGGCGTCATCGCCTCGGTGACCCAGCCCTTCTGCGGCGACTGCACCCGGGCCCGGCTCACCGCCGACGGGCGGCTCGTCACCTGCCTGTTCGCCACCGAGGGGACGGACCTGAAGGCCCTGCTGCGCGGCGGGATCTCGGACGAGGCGCTCGGCGAGCGCATCGCGGAGGTGTGGTCCGGGCGGCGCGACCGCTACTCGGAGGAGCGAAGCCGGCTCTCCCGCGAGCGGCCGAAGCTCGAGATGTTCCAGCTCGGCGGATAGCAGGGGGGACCCGGTGATCGACCTCTACACCTGGCCCACGCCCAACGGCTGGAAGATCTCCATCGCCCTCGAGGAGATGGAGCTTCCCTACCGGATCCGCCCGGTCAACATCGGACGGGGCGAGCAGTTCGAGCCGGCCTTCCTCGAGATCAGCCCCAACAACCGCATTCCGGCCATCGTGGACCGCGACCCGGCGGACGGGGGCCCGCCGCTCTCCGTCTTCGAGTCCGGTGCGATCCTCGTCTACCTGGCCGAGAAGACGGGCCGCTTCCTCCCCCGCGATCTTCGCGGCCGCAAGGAGGTGCTCGAGTGGCTCTTCTGGCAGGTCGGCGGACTCGGGCCCATGCTGGGCCAGCACGGCCACTTCGCCCTGTATGCGCCGCAGCGCATTCCCTACGCGGTGGAGCGCTACCGCGGCGAAGCCCTGCGCCTCTACGGCGTGCTCGACCGCCGCCTCGCGGACCGCGAGCACCTGTGCGGGGACTACAGCATCGCGGACATGGCCGCCTGGCCCTGGGTGCTGACCTATCGCAGCCAGGGGATCGACCTCGACGCCTTCCCGAACGTGCGGCGGTGGTACGACGCGCTCAAGCGGCGTCCGGGCCTGCGTCGCGGCTACGACGTGGGTCGCGAGCTCCGGAAGATCGTCTTCCGCGGGCCCGACGAGGAGGCGCGCCGCCACCTCTTTCCCGGGGGCGGGGGTGCGGGTGGAGCCGCCCCCGGCGGCGAGGGGGCCTAGATCACCTCCTTGTCGCGCAGGCCCGCGATCTCCTCCCACCCGTAGCCGAGCTCGAGGAGCACCTCCTCGGTGTGCTGGCCGAACTCCGGTGCCGGGCTGCGCACGCCCCCGGGCGTCTCCGAGAGGCGCACGGGCACGCCGAGCATGCGGACCGGGCCGTGGTTCGGGTGCTCCACATCGAGGATGTAGTCGTTGGCGAGGACCTGGGGATCGGAGGGGAGGTCCTCGAGGCGGTTGACCGGCGTGAAGACGAAGTCCCCCGGGTGCTCGCGGAGGATGCGGATCCACTCCTCTCGCGGCTTCGAGGCGAAGATCTCGTCGAGGAGCGCCACGCAGGCGGCCGCGTTCGCGGAACGCGCGCGGAGGTCGGCGAAGCGCTCGTCCCCGGCGAGCTCGGGGCGGCCGAGGGCGTCGCAGAAATCGGCCCAGTAGCGGTCGGCCTGCAGCATGGCCAGGGCGATCCAA
>JALSIO010000171.1 GCA_026989995.1 Myxococcales bacterium | reverse complement strand
GCCTCGACGCCATCGCGGGCACGGAGGTGGTGCCGCTGGCCGGCACCCGGGCCGTGGTCCTGGCCACCGACGGGCTTTCCGAGGTGGGGATCGGCGTGGACGACCCCGAACTCGCCGTCGCGGAGGCGAGCGAGGCGGCGCTCCGGGAGAGCGTGGGGACGCGCGCGATGAGCCTGGCGCGCGAGGTGGTGCGGTGCGCCCTCGAGGCACACGTCGCACACCGGGCGGGCGACAACGTCGCCATCGCAGCCCTCGTCCCCGGCGACGAGCCGCCCGCCGGAAGCTCCGACCCGGACCGGGGCTAGACTGAACTATGTCGGAATGGTGTTGACACCTCGGACTCCAACGGGCTGAGGGCCAGAGGACCGGTTCTCCCGCGTTCTGGTTGCGACACGAGAACCCGGGAGACGGTCCGATGACCCTCTAGGACGGAGCACACGCCCGGCGCCTCCATTTCTTTTGCCGTGCCGAGGAGCCCGGCGACGCCAACCCCGCCTCCCGGAGAGCCGGCAGCTCGCGAGCGCACTTCTGCGCGCTGCGCAAACGCTTCGGCCGCTACGGCATCGATGAACTCCACCCGCGCAGCACGACGGCCCCGGCCGGGGCGGCCAGGGTGGCGGCGGCCGGCCGGCGGCGCCGGCCCCACTCTCACGGAGCGAGCGGAAGTCCGAGCTCGCGGCGGGCGCGTTCCAGGATCTCACCCGGCCGGGCCCGCAGACCCTGGGTGCCCCGGTGCGCCACCTTGAGGGCGCCGAGCAGGCCTCCGAGGCGGGCCGAGTCGGCGAGCGAGAGGCCGCGGAGCTGGCCGGCGAGCAGCCCGGCGCGGAAGGCATCGCCGCAGCCGGTGGGATCCACGACGCGCTCTGCGCGCGTGGCCGGGATCTCCTCCCGCTCCCCCTGTCGGAGCAGGAGCTGCCCCTTCTCTCCCCGCGTCACCACCACCGCGCCGACCCGCCGCACCAGCTCGGCCTCCGAAAGCCCCGTGCGCTCCAGGGTGAGAGACCACTCGTAGTCGTTGACCACGTAGAGGTGGGCGCCGTCGAGAAGCTCGATCAGCTCCTCCCGCGAGAACTGCGGAAGCTGCTGGCCCGGGTCCACCACCACCGGGATCCCCCGGGCCTTCAGGACGGCGGCGTGCTCTCGCATGGCGCGCTTGCCGTTGGGCGAGACGATTCCGATCTCGAAGGAGGCGTCGACCTCCTCGATCCGCGCCTCGTGGGCCCGCTCCATGGCCCCCGGGTGGAAGGCGGTGATCTGGTTGTCGTCGAGGTCGGTGGTGATGAAGGCCTGGGCCGTGTAGGTGTCGGGAAGCTCGAGCACGTAGCCCAGGTCCACGCCGTGCCCCTCGAGCCACTTCCGGTAGGCCCCGAAGTCGCTGCCCACGGTGGCGAGCAGCAGCGGGGATTCGCCGAGCAGGCACAGGTGGTAGGCGATGTTGCCCCCGGTCCCGCCGAAGGTCTTCTCGAGGCTCGGCACGTAGAAGGCCACGTTCAGGAGGTGGAGCTTCTCCGGCAGGATGTGGTTCCGGAACCGGTCCTCGAACACCATGATGTGATCGATGGCGAGGGACCCGCTGACCAGCACCGACATGGGGGAAGGGCCTCCAGACGGGTCCGAGTCTAGAGAGGGTCCCGGGCGCGTGCCAGCCGGAGCAGCGTCGAAGCTGGTAGACTCTTCGCATGCGGATCGCCGACCTCTACCGCCAAGCCGGCCCGGTGATCTCCTTCGAGTTCTTCCCGCCCCGCACCGACGCCGGCTACCGCTCCCTCTACCGGACGCTGGCCGAGCTCAAGCGGCTCGAGCCCGGTTTCGTCTCCGTGACCTGGGGCGCGGGCGGTTCGACGCGCCGGCTCACCGCCGAGCTCGTGGGGCGCATCCAGCGGGAGCTCGGGCTCACGGCCATGGCGCACATGACCTGCGTGGGGGCGCGGCCCGAGACCCTCGCCTCCACCCTGGAGGGGCTCGTCCGCGACGGGATCGAGAACCTCCTCGCCCTGCGCGGCGACCCGCCCCGAAACGATCCGGACTGGACCCCCGAATCGGATCACTTCCAGCACGCCATCGACCTCGTCCGCTTCATCCGCGCGCGCTTCGACCTGTGCATCGGCGCCGCCTGCCACCCGGAGGGCCACCCGGACCGGGAGAGTCCGGAGGCCGAGATCCGCCACCTCGCGGCCAAGGTACAGGCCGGCGCAGAGTTCCTGATCACCCAGTTCTTCTTCGACAACCGGGACTACTTCGACTTCCTGGGCCGGACGCGATCGGCGGGGATCGAGGTCCCCATCGTGCCGGGGATCATGCCGGTGGTCAGCGCCTCCGGAATCCGGCGCATGGCGGCCCTCGCCGGGGCGCGGATTCCCGAGGCCCTCGAGGCCCGGATCGCCGAGGCGGGCGAGGACGACGGGCGCATCGCCGAAGCCGGCATCGACTGGGCCACGCAGCAGTGCCGGGAGCTTCTCGACGCGGGGGTTCCGGGGCTGCACTTCTACACCCTGAACCGCTCTCCCGCGACGCGGGAGGTGTACCGGAACCTCTTCGGGCGATGAGCCTTCCGGGCGCGGCGGAGCCCATGCGGATCGCGGTGCTCCTCTCCGGCGAGGGCACCAGCTTCGAGAACCTCTGCGAGGCCATCGAGCGGGAGCGCATCCCGGCCCGGGTCGAGGTGGTGATCGCCTCCCGGGAGGAGGCCGGCGGTCTGCGGCGGGCGCGGCGGCGCGGGATTCCGGCGGTGGCGGTGCCCCGCAAGGCCTTCCGGGATCTCGACGCCTTCAACGACGCGATCCACGCCGAGCTCGGGCGCCATCCGGTGGACCTCGTGGCACTGCTCGGCTTCCTCTCCCTCTTCCAGCTCCGGGGGCGCTACGCCAACCGGGTGATCAACGTGCACCCGGCCCTGATTCCGGCCTTCAGCGGTCGGGGGTTCTACGGACACCGGGTCCACGAAGCGGTGCTCGCCTCCGGCGTCCGGGTCACGGGCGCCACCGTGCACATCGCCGATGACGAGTACGACCACGGGCCCATCGTGCTGCAGGAGGCCGTCCCCGTGCTTCGGAGCGACACCCCGGAGAGCCTGGCCGCGCGGGTGCAGGCCCTCGAGCGACGGCTGGTCCCGGAGGCGGTGCGGCTTTTCGCCGAGGGCCGGATCCGGGTGGAGGGGAGGCGCGTCCTGCTCCGGGACCCGGCTTGACCGGAGACGAAAACAAGGCGAAAATCTGGAGGTGTCCCGCCCCCTCCCCGCCCCCGGTCCCTCCACCCGCTTCCGGACGCTCGAGGCCCTCCTCCGGGATCTCGGTCCCGAGGTCCGGCGGGGGATCCCCGAGCCCGAGTGGGCCCCGCCCTGCCCCACCGGCCTCCCGGAGCTCGACCGCCTCCTCGGCGGTGGCCTGCCTCGGGGTCGGCTGGCGGAGATCGCCGGCCCTCCCGGCGCCGGGTGCACGACCGTCGCCCTCTCGCTGCTCGCCGAGGCCACCCGCCGGGGCGAGCCCGTGGCCCTCGTCGACCCCGGAGACGCCTTCGATCCCCTCTCGGCCCGGGCCACCGGCGCGGACCTCCACCGCATCCTCTGGATCCGGACCCCCCGCCTGGACCTCGCGCTGCGGAGCACGGAGCGGGTGCTCGAGGCCGGCGGTTTCGCCCTGATCGTCCTGGATCTCGGCGGCCCCCCTCCCACAGGAGGCCCCGCCGGCCGGCGGAGCCGCGGCGGCACCCGGAGGCACCCCTCCGAGGCAGACTGGGCCCGGCTTGCGCGGGCGGCCTCCGCGAGCGGAAGCACCCTGGTGGTGCTGGCCCCGGAACGCCTGCCCGGAAGCCGGGCGGCGGTGGCCCTGGAACTCGAGGCGGGCAGCATCCGCTTCTCCCCGTCGCCCGGCTGGCTCGAGGGGCGGGAGATCCGGGCCCGTCTCGCCCGGCTCCGCGCACCGGCCGCCGGAGCCCACCACCTCGCCGTGCTCCGGACCTCGGCCCCTTCCCCTTTCTGAGGTGGCGCCGTGCGGATCGCCTGCCTCCGCATTCCCGAGCTTCCGTGGGTAGCGGAGATCCGGGCGGAGCCGGAGCTCGCCGGAATCCCCCTGGTGGTGACCGCGGGTCGCCAGACGGGGGCCGAGGTCCTCGCCGCCTCGCCGGAGGCCCGGCGGCTGGGAATCCGGCCGGGGTGCTCCCTGGCCCACGCCCGGGCCCTCTGCGGTGCGCTCCGGGTTCGCCGGGCCTCCCCCGCCCGCATGGAGAGTGCGAGGCAGGCGCTGCAGGACGTGGCGCTCTCCTTCTCGCCCCGGGCAGAGCTTCCTCCACCCGGCCCGGATGCACCGCCGCTCGAAGCGGTGGCCTGCCTCGACGCGGAGGGCGTGGGCACCCTGTTCGGCAGCGAGCGCCGCTTCGCCTCGGCGCTCCTCGCCCGTGCCGAGCGCCTCGGGCTTCCCGGTCGCGTGGGGATCGCCGGCTCGCGCCGGGTGGCCCGGATCGCCGCCGGGATTCCGGAACCGGGCGCGGCGGAGAGTGGGTTCCGCGTGGTGCCCCCGGGTGGCGAGGCGGAGTTCCTGGCTCCCCTTCCCCTCTCGGCGCTCGAACCACCGCCCGCCCTCGCCGACGCACTGGCTCGTCTGGGTCTCCGCCGGATCGGGGACCTGGCGGCCCTTCCGCCGGCCGCAGTGGGGCAGAGGCTGGGGGTGCCCGGAGCCGAGCTCCAGCGGCTGGCCCGAGGCGAGATCCGGGAGCCGCCGCTGCCCCGCTGCGAGGCCGGGGAGCTGGAGGAGGCCCTGGA
>JALSIO010000170.1 GCA_026989995.1 Myxococcales bacterium | reverse complement strand
GGGGCATGGTCCTCCGCGATGGCGCCTACGCGCCCATCCGGGAGGTCCGCATCGACACCGACTGGGACGAGCACGGCTACCAGCGGGCCCTGCGGGCGCGGCTGGCCACCGACGAGGCCGAGTACCTCGTGGAGGGGCGGGTGCTGTCGCTGATTCCGCTGCGCAACCGGCGCCGGGGACCCGACGGGGTGGAGCGCACCACCCGGATCACCGAGGGCCTCACGGAGTACCGCTGCAACGGCCGGGTCGGCTACGGGCTCTCCGAATACCTCGACCAGATCCGCGACGGCCGCCCGGTGGGCGCGGACGCCGCGGGGGCCGGGGCGTAGGTGTCCGCCGGCCGGAGCGGAGCCACCTCCGCTGCGCGGCGGCGGGAGGGCGGCATCCCCCCATGGCCGGGCCTTCCCCGGCGCCGCCGTCACCCCCGGAGGAGCTCGCGAGCCGCCTCCTCGACGCGCTGCAACGGCGCATCCCGGGCGCCCACGGCGTGCGCAACCTCGCGCGACTCTCCGGCGGCGCCTCCCAGGAGACCTTCGCCTTCGAGGCCGAGACCGACCGGGGGCCGCTCCCGCTGGTGCTGCGGCGCAGTCCGGGGGGGGCGCCCCGGCAGGGCGGAATGGGAAGCACCCTCTCGCTCGAGGACGAGGCGCGCGTGGTGGCGCGGGCCGCGGCCGCCGGTGTACCGGTGCCGAGCATCCTCTTCGTGCTCGAGCCCGCCGACGGGCTCGGCTCGGGCTTCGTGATGCGCTTCCTCGAGGGCGAGAGCCTGCCCCGGCGGATCCTCCGGGACGAGGCGCTCGCCCGGCTGCGGCAGGGGCTGGCCGCCGAGTGCGGCCGCATCCTCGCTCGTATCCACGCCACCGACGTCCGGGGCATCGCCGGACTCGAGAGCGTCCCGCCGGAGCTCGCCGTGGAGAGGTGCCGGAAGCTCCTGCGGGCCTTCGACGTGCCGCGACCGGTGGTGGAGCTCGCGCTGGTCTGGCTCGAGGACCACCTGCCCTCGCCGGTGCCGCAGACCCTGGTCCACGGGGACTTTCGGAACGGCAACCTGCTGGTGGGGCCGGAGGGAGTCCGGGCGGTTCTCGATTGGGAGCTCGCCCACGTGGGGGATCCGGCCGAGGACCTCGGATGGCTGTGTGCCAACGTGTGGCGTTTCGGCGAACGCGACCGCCGGGTGGGAGGATTCGGCGACCTGCCCGACCTCCTCGCGGCCTACGAGGAGGCGGGCGGCCGTCCCATCCCGCCGGAGCGGGTCCACTGGTTCGAGGTGCTCGCCGGGGTGAAGTGGACCCTCGGGTGCAGCACCATGGCGGCGGCCTTCGCGGCCGGGAGCGATCGGAATGTGGAGCGCGCCGCGGTGGGACGCCGGGCCTCGGAGAACGAGATCGATCTCCTGCACCTGCTCGACCCGGCGCCGCCGGGCACCGCCGGGGGGCCCTGACGTGCAGGATCCGCCCCGCATTCCGGAGCTGATCGAGGCCGTGCGCGAGTTCCTGGAGCGCGACGCGCTCCCGGAGCTCCGGGGACGGACCCGTTTCCTGGCGCGGGTCTCGGTGAATGTCCTCGGGCTCGTGCTTCGGGAGCTCGAACTCGCCCCGGCGGCCGAGGCGGCGGAGCGGGAGCGCCTCGCGGAGCTCCTCGGCCGTCCGGTTCCCGATCTCGACGAGGGCAACCGCGAGCTCTGCCGGCGCATCCGGGAGCGCGAGATCGGCCTCGCGGACGAGGCGCTCCGGGCGCACCTGTGGCAGACCACGCTCGCCAAGCTGGCGGTGGACCAGCCGCGGTACAGCGGATGCCTGGCGGCACGGGAGCGCCTCCACGGCGGGCGCGGGGGCGCGGCGTGAGCTTCGCAGAGGCTCCGGAGGCCTCCGGGCTCCCCCGCCGGGTGGGGGTGGTGGGCGCCGGCGTGATGGGATCGGGGATCGCGCAGGCCCTGGCGACCTCCGGGATTCCCACCGTCTGCCACGACCGGGATCCGGCGGCCCTCGCCGCCGCCCGTCGGCGGCTCGAGGAGGGGCGCTACGGGCTGCGCGCGTCCGTGGAAGGGGGGCGGCTGGCACCCGAGGAGGCGGACGGCGTCCGGCAGAGACTCTCCTGGACCGGCGAACTCGCCGAGGCCGCGGATGCCGAGCTGGTCCTCGAGTGCGTGCCCGAGGCCCTCGATCTCAAGGTCCGGGTGTTCCGGGAGCTCGACCGGCTCGCGCCTCCGGGGGCGGTGCTCGCCTCCAACACCTCGGGCTTTCCGGTGGCGGCGCTCGCACCGGCGACGGATCGCCCGGAGCGCGTGCTGGTGTGGCACTGGGCGTCGCCGGCGGTGGTGATGCGCTTCGCCGAGATCGTGGTGCGGCCCGAGACCGACCCCGCCGCCGTGGCGCTCGTGGTGGCCACCGCGCGCCACTGCGGCCGCCGCCCCGTGGTGGTGCGCGACCAGCCCACGGCGTGGGGCTTCGTGGCGAACCGCATCTATGCGGCGATGCTGCGCGAGGCGCGGCGCGTGGTGGAGGAGGGCGTGGCGGGCACCGCCGAGATCGACCAGCTCCTGGTGGACTGTTTTCGCTGGCCGGTGGGCCCCTTCGGCATGGCCCGCGGTGCGGCGCGCGGCTTCGAGGAGGGAGGAGGCGGAGATGGGAACGAGCGGCGCTGAGCGGGGGGGACCGCGGGCGGAGGCGCCGGTGTACGAACAGATCCGCTACGAGGTGGACGAGCCCCTGGCGACCATCACGCTCCACCGCCCCGAGGTGCTGAACGCCTGGACGGATCGCATGGGGGCGGAGGTGCGCCACGCCTTCGCCCGGGCCGAAGGCGACCCGCGGGCGGTGGCCATCGCCATCACCGGTGCCGGCCGGGGCTTCTGCTCCGGCGCCGATCTCCGGGTGCTCCAGGGGCTCTCGCGAGGCGAGGGCAGCGGCGGGGTCCCCCCCGAGCTCCACGCAGAGCCTGGAGATCCGGCCTTCGGCGAGGACTTCCGGGGCACCTACACCTACCCGATGTCGATCCCCAAGCCCGTGATCGCCGCCTTGAACGGTCCGGTCGCGGGCATGGCGGTGCCCATCGCCCTGGCGTGCGACCTTCGCTTCGCCTCCGATCGCGCCTTCTTCTCGCTCGCCTTCTCGCAGCGGGGGCTGGTGGCCGAGTGGGGCGTGTCCTGGCTGCTTCCCCGCCTGGTGGGGCCCTCCGTGGCGCTCGACCTGCTCTTCTCGGCCCGCAGGGTGGACGCCGAGGAGGCGCTGCGCATCGGACTCGTGAACCGCGTGGTCCCCCACGACGAGCTTCTGTCGGAGGTGCGGCGCTACGCGGAGTACCTGGCCGAACACTGTTCGCCGACCTCCATGGCCATCATGAAGCGGCAGGTGGTGCAGCAGCTCGCCGGACGGCTCGGCCCCGCCGAGCGCGAGGCGGTCGAGCTGATGATCGAGAGCTTCCGGCGCCCGGACTTCCGGGAGGGCGTCGAGGCCTTTCTCGAGCGGCGCAGGCCGCGTTTCGCGCGGCTGGGGGAGGGCGCCGTCCATCCCCACGCGCCGTCCGCCCGCCCCTCGGGCCCCGCCGAAGTCCGCGGGAGCGCGCCGCGCCGGTGAGGCGGCTTAGAGCTCGAGCAGCTCCAGCACCTCCTCGGCGAGGGCGCGGAGCTGGCGGTGCACGCGGGAGCCCGGCGCACCGTGAAGCACCGAGCGGATGCGTCCCGAGGGGTTGGTCGCCAGGGACTCCACCTTCGGGCTCCGGGCGATGAAGCTGGCCAGGTGCGGGAGCGCGAAGCGGTCGGCCGCGGCGAGGAGCACGCCGAGCACGTCCTCTGTGTGCTCGTCGCGCCGGTCGATGAACTTGATCCGCTGGTCCACCAGCGAAAAGAGCACCCGGGCCCGCTCCTTGGGCAGGCCGTAGGAGCGAAGCAGGTCGAAGACCTTGAGCGCCTCCACCACCGAGGCGTGGTCCTTGACGACCACGAGGGCGAGATCACTCGCGAGCAGGGCGTTGCGGGTGAGGATCTCGAGGTCGCTCTTGGTGTCGACCACGACCAGACCCGGAAAGTCGGCGCCGTCGAGGAGCGCCCGGAGCACCCCCGGCGAGTCGATCCGGGCCTTGGCCTGGGAGATGTCGAGGCTCGAGGGAACGAAGTGCACCCCGTACTGGCCGAGCCGGATGGCCGAGCCGAGCTTTCCGGTCCGAAGCGCCGTCGCGAGGGTCTCCCGCGGCGGGGAGCGGTCGAGCCGGAACATCCGGTCCACCACCAGCTGGTCGTCGAGACTCAGCACCAGGACGGGGAGGTCTTCGCGGAGGGCCCGGACGTAGACGGCGAGGTTGGTGGCCACCGTCGTCTTGCCCACGCCGCCCTTGTTGCTGGTGACCGAGACCACGCGGTATCGCCCCGCCCGGCGCGGCGGGGGGGGAGGGGCGCCGCGGCGGGCGAACTCCGCCTGGCGAAGGGCTTCGTAGGTGCGGCTCACGGGTCGAACTCCGGGCCGCCAGCATAGGGCGACTCCGCCGGCGGGGCGAGGCACCCGCGTAGCGCTCGAGACCCGGAGAGCCTGGGTCGAACCCCGGGGTCTGCGGTCCGCGAGCCCGCCCGGCGGGCGTGGGAGGGCGGGCGACCCGATGGGGGGTGCAGGGTGGACGCGGTCCTTCCCGCCGGGCCGAGCGGGGTGCGCATTGCCGACGGGGCGGGGGGGAGGGGAAGCGACGAAGGGTGGCATCCGGACGGCACCGCGCGGTGCGCCGCGGCCGGCGCGTCGCGGTCTCAGTCGAGCCCGACCGGCCCGCTCCGGCCCACGACGGCGAGCGCCGCCTCGA
>JALSIO010000169.1 GCA_026989995.1 Myxococcales bacterium | reverse complement strand
CTCGAGGAGGTGGTGCGCGAGGGGACGGGCGAGCGGGCGGCCTTCCGCAGCGACTTTCCGGTGGCGGGCAAGACCGGGACGAGCGACGACCACCGGGATGCCTGGTTCGTGGGCTTTACCGAGCACTTGGTGGCGGGGGTGTGGGTGGGCCGGGACGACGCGCGGCCGATGCGCGGCGTCACCGGTGGCGACCTGCCGGCCCGCGTGTTCCGCCGCTTCATGGTCAACGCGCACCTCGGCCGCGCGGCGAGCGGGAGGCTCGCCGGGTGCTCGCCGGAGGAGCGGCGCGCCCGCATGCCCGAGTAGAAGGCCGCCGGCCGCCTGGGGGCGGGCAGCGGGCGCCTTCGCGCGATGCCGCCAACCGGTGGTCGTCGCCGTGCAGCGCACCGGCCGGGCCGCCGACCGGGCCCGACGGCGTTCTCATCGCCGTGCGCCGAAGAGCTCCCGGTTGGCGCGGCGCAGGAAGAGCAGACCGATGGCGGCGTTGAAGAGCACGAAGAAGTTGTGCTGGACCAGGCCGAAGGCGGCCATGGCCCCGGGGTGGTCGGGGACCAGCAGGGTCCAGCTCGCAACGGCCACCGCGCGGAAGGGTCCGGGCACCAGGGTCGCGAAGAAGACCACCGGGACGAATCCGAGCATCGCGCGGACACCGAGATCCACCCCGAACAGACGGGCCGCCAGCGAGTAGACCACCACGGCAGCCAGCAGAGCCGGCGACCGCAGCAGCAGGATCAACAGATAGTGGTGGAAACGTGCCTGGCGAAACGTGTGCAGGAGGGGGTGGCGCCCGAGCCCCGACTCGCCGAAGCGCTCGCTCCGGACGACGCGGTAGAAGACGGCGAAGAGGACCCAGGCACCTCCTGCCAGCAGCGGGATGCTGTGGAAGAGCGGGACGAGCTCCCGCGGCACCTCGTTCCAGCGGAGCAGTGCCCCCGCCGTCGCCCAGGTGGCGAGGTAGTAGAACTCGCACACCATGATGAAGAGCATGGAGGACCCGATCTGCCATCCCGGTACGCCGCGGGTGCGGTTCAGGTAGAGGGCAATGGCCCCCTTGCCCACCTGCTCGTTCACGATGGACAGGATGTAGGTGCTCGCCCGGATGGGGAGGAGGTCACGCCAGGGAATGGGCGCGTTGAACCAGCTCACGACCCGCCAGAGAACCAGCGAGTCGACCAGAAAGAAGAGACAGGAGTAGGCCACCATGAGCAGGAGCCAGCGGGTCCAGGCCACCGAGGCGAAGATGCCGGCGAGGTAGGGAAGAACGTCGGTCCCCGCCCGCGCAGCGGCGGCGTCGAGGCGGCGGTAGAGGAACCAGAAGCAGGCTGCGGTGATGAGCCACGGAAGCACCTGCCGGGCGACGCGCGCGGCGAAGCTCCGCGGCGGTGCCGCGGCCTCGGCTCCGGCCCGGCCTTCGGCCTGTTTCGCTCCGGCGCCGTGCTCGTCGATTCCGGCCATGCACCCCTCCCGGCAGCTCTGCCCCGCCGGCACGGTAGCCCGCCGCGAGCCGCGTACCGAACCGGCCCGCCTGCGGCCTTCCCTTCGCGCGGCGACCCGATCAGGCGGTGAGCACGCGCCGGAGGGTGGTATCGAGGGGGGTGAGCTCGAGGCCGAGGGCACCGAGGGCGCGGGCGTTGTCCACGCAGTCGTCCTGTTCGAGGACGCCGAGCATGGCCGGAGTGATGGGCGGATCGGCGAGGACCGCCGCTGCCAGGGTTGCTGCGGATCGGGCCAGCCAGAAGGGCACCGGCACGATGCGCGGCGGCCGCCTTCCCAGGATCGCGGCCGCGCGGTGGATGAGCTCGCGTCGGGGAAGGCACTCGGGGCCTCCGAGGTCGAGACTCTGGCGGGCGGCAGCCGGGGAGTCGGCGGCGCGGACGACGGCCTCCACCGCGTCGAGCGCATCGAGCGGCTGCTCCAACGAGGCACCCCCGCGGACCAGCGGCACCAGGGGCGGGGCGGCCCGCGCGCGGAGCGCCCGGGTCGCCGGGTCATCCGGGCCGAGCACCATCGGAAAGCGGAGGACCGCAGCCGCGACGGAGCCCTGGTGGAGGATGACCTCGGCCCTGCCCTTCGAGGCGAGGCAGGGGTTGCGGGAGCCCGGCGTCGCCCCGACGATGCTGACATAGACGATCCGCTCGAGTCCGACCTTGCGTGCGGCCCGGGCCAGCGCACTGCACGTGGTTTCGTGTGCCTCGGTGTAGCGGCTCCGGGCGTTCTCCTTGAGGATGCCGACGAGGTGCACCGCCACCCGACAGCCCTCGGCGGCCCGGGCCAGGCTGCCGGCATCCGCGTAGTCGACGAGCTCGATGCGGGGCGGCTCGGGCAGCTTCAGGGAGCGGAGCGTCTCCGCGGCGCGCTCCGACCGCACGGCGGCCCGCACGCCGGGGCGCGGGCCCTCCCCCGTGGCCAGCCGCCGGATGAGAAGACGTCCGAGCATTCCGTTGGCGCCGGTGACGAGCCATTCGCCCGGCGGGCTCATCTCTTCCCTCCAGGTCTTCGGATCCCGAGCCCAACCGAGGGCGGCGCTGCGGAAGGCCCGGGTCCGGCGCATGGCAGAGCCGACCCGGAACGGGTGATTTTACCCCCGCAGGAGCGACGACACCCGAGGGTAACCGTCGGGAACCGGTCCCACCAACCGCCCGCTGCACCAGGCGCGCCCACTCGTCCCTGCGGGTGTCCCCGGCTCCGGGGAAAGTCACCCACGGGCCGCCTCCCGCCCTGCCGGGACGCATCGCGCTGCGGGCTGCCGCCTGCCCCCGGGCGCTCCGCCCCTCAAGCCTCTGCCCTCCCGGGTCGATGGGGGAAGTACCGAGACGGGCTCCCGTCCCCCCCGGAGGCGCCGTCGGCAGGGGGATCGGATGGCGCGGATCGTGCTGCTCAAGGGAGCCTCCCCGTACGGGACCAAGGGCGTGCTGACCGAGCAGCTCGCCCTCGGCTTCCGGCGCCTCGGCCACGACAGCCGGGTCGTGGACCTCTGCGGGGGCGATCGCCAGGGTGCCCTCCGCGACGCCTTCGATCGGCCCTGCCACCTCGTGGTCTCGATCGACGGGCTCGGCCACGAGATCACCTTCGACGGCCACTCGCTCTACCGCGTTCTCGACGTGCCCTTCCTCGCGCTGCTCCTCGACCACCCGCTTCGCCACCTGCCGATGCTCGAGGACACCCGCCGCTGGGACAACCTGGTGGTGTCCGTGGTGGACCGCGACCACCTCGAGTTCGTGCGGCGGTGCGTGCCCCTCGCCGGATCCTCGGCCTTCCTCCCGCACCCCGGCTGCCGCATGGCCGGTCCCGTCGTGGAGGGGGAACGCCCGATCGACGTCCTCTTTGCCGGCTCCTTCGAGGACCCCGGGCCGCCGCCGGAGCAGTGGGGAGGAGCTCCCCAGGGGCTGCTCAACCTGGTCGGCGACATCGCGGAGTGCGCCCTCGCCAGCGACAACCTCCCCCTGGAGCACGTCGCGAGCCACGTGCTCGAGGCGAGGGGGCTCCACCTCGCCCGAGCGGCCCGGGCCACCCTGCGTCACCTGCTGCTCCGGGTGGACCGCTACATCCGGGCACGCCGGAGGGTGGATGCCCTCCGCCTGCTCGCGCGGGAGGGAATCCGGGTGGATCTCTTCGGCCGGGGATTCGAACGCCTGCCCTTCCCCCACTCGCATCGGATCCACAAGGCGGTCCCCTTCCGCCGGTTGCTGCAGCTGATGCGCAACGCCCGGGTCGTCCTGAACATCGGTTCGAACCTGGCCTACGGAACCCACGAGCGCGCGCTCTCGGCGATGCAGCAGGGGGCGGTGCTGCTCACGGACCACAATCCCTTCTACGAGGACCACTTCGATCTCGGCCGCGAGCTGTTCACCTGGAAGTGGTCGGAGCCCGGCGCGCTTCCGGAGCAGGTCGACCACCTGCTCTCCAACGAGACCCTGCGCCGCTCGGTGGCCGAGGCGGGCTGCAAGCGCGTGCGCGAGGAGCACGGCCCGGAGGCGCGGGCCCGTGAGATCCTCGAGATCACCGACACGCACTGGGGCCTCGCCCACCTCCCGCGCGCTGCCTGCGTCGCCTGAGCGGCGCCGGGCGCTCCTACATCATCCCGAGCTCGAGCCGGGCGGCGTCGGACATCATGCTCGGATCCCAGGGCGGGTCCCAGGTGACCTCGACGCGTGCCGAGCGGATGCCCGGCACCTCGGCCACCTTGTTCTCGACTTCGAAGGGCAGGGTCTCGGCGACCGGGCACATCGGGGAGGTGAGCGTCATCACGATCCGGGCGTCGCCTTCCGGTGTGACCTCCACTTCGTAGACGAGGCCCATCTCGTAGATGTTGACGGGGATCTCCGGGTCGTAGCAGGTCCGGATGGCATCGATCACGGCCTCGCGAAGGGCCTCGGGATCGGCTGGGGCGGCGCCCTCTCGGGCGTCTCGGGCACCGGCGGCCTCCTGCGGCGGCGAACCACCGCACGGGCCCGGCACCGGGCCCTCGGTGGCGGCCCCCCCGCCGTCCGGGGTCGCGGGCTCCCGCGAAGCACCGGCTGCGGCGGGGCCGGGAGGAACGGGTGTGTCGTCACGCGCGGCGGCCCGGGTCCGAGGAAGCGGCGCATCCGGCCCTTCCGGCGGGGCCGCGGAGCGGCCGGGGGCGGCCTCCTCGGAGACGGCGGCGCCGTGCGCACTGCCCGCCTGCGCTTCGGCCCGCCCCCCACCCGGCCGGAGCGCGGCCCCCGCCGCCGGCGGGGGCGGGTCGGTCCGGGGCGTCGCCGAAGGGGCTTCCATCTGCGGGATCTCCGGATCGCGGTGGTCGCTCACGGGATCTCCTCCTCGTCTCG
>JALSIO010000168.1 GCA_026989995.1 Myxococcales bacterium | reverse complement strand
CTACCACTCGCTCGAGGACCGCATCGTCAAGCAGTTCTTCCGGCAGGAGGAGCGCGGTTGCATCTGCCCGCCCTCGGTGCCCGTGTGCACCTGCGGAAGGCGGCCGCGCCTGCGCGTGCTCACCCGCCGACCCCTGCGACCCTCGGCGGAGGAGGTCCGCGCCAACCCCCGCGCCCGATCGGCCCGCCTCCGCGCAGCCGAGCGGATCGGGCCGGTCGAGGAGGGGTGCCGGTGCGCCTGAGCGGCTCCCGAGGCATCCGACGGGGCCGGGCCATGCGGCGGCCTTCGCCGCCGCGGCGGCGGTCCGCCGGCCCGCGCAAAGCGGGCCGCCCTCCGGTTCCGGCCGGCGGCGCCGCCGCCATCCCGCGAGACTGGAGCCGACCCGCCTCCCGTCCCTCGGTCCCGCTCTCTTGGGCCCTGCCCGTCCTCGTGGGGCTCTTCTCCGCGGCCCTGCTCCTTTCGGCGATGCGCACGGAGGTGCGGACCCTGAGCCTCGAGCTCACGCGCGCGGAGCGCGAACAGGCGCAGCTTCGCCACGCCCTCCGCGAGGCCGAGGTGCGCGCGCGGCGACTGCGGCACCCCGCCCGCCTGCGCGCCCGGGCCGCGGAGCTCGGCCTGGAACCCGCACCGGTGGTGCTCCTCGGGCCCCGTCCGGCCGGTTCCCCCACCGCGGGAGACGCCCGTCCATGAAGCGGGCGGGCCCCGGGGGCGTCCCGCACCGCATGGCCGTGCTTCAGGCCGGGCTGGTGCTGGGCCTCGCGCTCGTCGGTGCCCGCTCGGTTCAGCTCGCGCTGCTCGACTCCCGGATCGCGGAGTGGGCCGAGGACCAGGGAACCGCCACCCTCGCCGTGGCCGGGGAGCGGGGCCGCATCTACGACCGCGCGGGCGCGGAGCTCGCGGTGAGCACGCTGGCCCCGTCGGTGGCCGCCCGCCCCCGGGCGGTGGTGGACCGGGAGGCGACGGCCCGCGCGCTGGCCCGGGCTCTCGACCGCCCCGCCGCCGAGCTCGTGGAGCGGCTCGGTCATCCCGGCCCCTATGTCTTTCTCGCCCGCTGGGTGGAGCCCGAGGTCGCCGAACGGGTCCGCCGGCTCGGGCTTCCCGGGATCGAGATCACCGCCGAGCCCCGGCGCAGCTACCCTTACGGGGAGCTCGCGGGCCAGGTCCTCGGCTTCTCCAACATCGATGGCCGGGGGGTCCGCGGCATCGAGCGGGCCGAGGACGGCTGGCTCCGCGGACGGAGCCTGCGGGTGCCGGTGGAGCGGGCCGGGAAGGAACGCTTCCTGTGGCACCCGGAGCTCGACAGCGCGTCCTACGCCGGCGGCGACATCCGGCTCACTCTGAACGCGGTGCTCCAGGCCGAGGCCGAGGCCGCGCTCGACGAGACGATCCGCCGCACCGGCGCACGTGGGGGCGTGGTGGTCGTGCTCGAGCCCTCCACCGGGGAGCTCCTGGCCCTGGCGGAGGCCCCGCGCTTCGACCCGAACCGCTTCCGCGAGGTGCCCTACCACGCGACCCGGGCCCGCGCCTTCCTCGACTCCTTCGAGGCCGGGTCCACCATGAAGGTCTTCGCGGTGGCGGCGGCGCTCGAGCGCGGCGTGCTGCGACCCGGGGAGCAGCTCGATTGCACCCCGGGAAGCCTGCTGGTGGGAGGAAGGGCGATTCGAGACAGCTCCGAGCACGGTGTGCTCCCCGTCACCGACGTGATTCGGGTCTCGAGCAACATCGGAGCGGCCCGGATCGCTGCCCGGCTCGGGCCGCGGGCCCACTTCGAGATGCTGGCGCGTTTCGGCTTCGGGCGGGTGACCGGCAGTGGCTTTCCGGAGGAGTCCGCGGGGCTGATGCGACCGTGGCAGCGCTGGCGACCGATCGACCACGCCACCATCGCCTACGGACAGGGAATCAACGTGACCCCGGTGCAGCTCGCCGCCGCCACTGCGGCCCTCGCCAACGACGGCGTGCTGGTCCCGCCGCGCCTGGTCCGGGCCCGCCGCCTCCGCGACGGGCGCTGGACCACCGAGGGACCGCGCCCGGGGCGGCGGGTGGTCCGGCCCGAGGTGGCCCGGGCCGTGCTCGCGATGATGGAGCGGGCCGTCGAGGACGGCACCGGCCGGCGGGCCGGCCTGCCCGGCGTGCGGGTTGCGGGCAAGACCGGAACGGCCCAGGTCCTCGATCCCCACACGCGGCGCTACACGAACCGGTACGACGCCTGGTTCGTGGGCGTGGTCCCGGCCGACGCGCCCGAGCTGGTGGTCGCCGTGCTCGTGGAGGAGCCGCGCCGCCCCCACACCGGGGGCGCCGTGGCGGCGCCCCTGTTCGCGGAGGTGGCCCGGGGAGAGCTCCTGCGGCGGGGTCTGCTCTCGACCCCGGCCCGCGCCGCCGCAGCGAGCACGCGCCGCCCGCGTGCGGGAACCGGCTGATGCGATTCTCCGAGCTCCTCCGCGCCCTGCCCGCCGAGCTCGCCCCGGCGACCCCGCCCCCGCCGGAGGCGGACCCGGTGGTGCGCGGCCTCGCCTACGACTCCCGGCGGGTGGCGCCGGGGGACTGCTTCGTGGCCCTGCCGGGTGACGCGACCGACGGCCACCGCCATCTGGAGGAGGCCCGCCGCCTCGGCGCGGTGGCGCTCGTGGTGCGGGATCCGTCCGCGGCCGCCCCCCTCGGGCTGCCCTTCGCCACCCTGCCCGACACGCGCCGCGCGCTCGCCTTCCTCGCCTCGGCCTTCTTCGGCCACCCGAGCCGGGAGCTCTCGCTGATCGGCGTCACGGGTACCAACGGCAAGACGAGCGTGACCTACCTGGTGGAGTCCATCCTGACCCGGCAGGGCCGCCGGACCGGAGTGATCGGAACCGTCGAGATCCGCTACGCCGGGGAGCGGTACCGCACCCTGCACACCACCCCCGAGAGCCTCGACCTGCAGCAGGTGCTCCGGGACATGTGCACCCGCGAAGTCGATGCCGCGGTGATGGAGGTCTCCTCCCACGGGGTGAGCGCGTCGCGGGTGGCGGGCTGCCGCTTCGAAGTGGGGGCCTGGACGAACCTCACCCAGGATCACCTCGACTACCACGGCACCATGGAGGAGTACCGCGCGGCCAAGACGCGGCTCTTCTCGGAACACCTCACGCCGTCGTCGACGGCCGTGCTGAACCTCGACGACCCCGCGGCCCCGGTATTCCGGGCGGCGGCCGAGCGCGCCGGCGCCGCGGTGCTCGGCGTGAGCGTCCGGGGCGCGCCGGAGGCCGCCGTGCGCGTGCGCGACGCGCGCGTGGGCCTCTCGGGAACCCGCGCGACGCTCGAGCTTCCCGGCGGCCCGGTGGCCGTCGAGCTGCCGCTCGTCGGCACCTTCAACCTCGAAAACCTCGCGGTGGCCGCGGGCATCGCCCTCGCCTTCGACGCGCCCGCCGAGGCCATCGCCGCCGGCGCCGCCGGCTGCCCCCAGGTTCCGGGACGGATGGAGCGGGTCGCCGGCGCGTCGCCCGAGGCCCCGGCCGTCTTCGTGGACTACGCGCACACCCCGGACGCGGTGGACAAGCTCCTCGCCAGTCTCCGCCCTCTCGCACGGGGTCGGCTGATCGCCGTCTTCGGCTGTGGAGGCGACCGGGACCGCACCAAGCGTCCCCGCATGGCCGAGGCCGTCGCCCGCTACGCCGATCGCGTGATCGCGACGAGCGACAACCCGCGCACCGAGGACCCGGAGGCGATTCTCGACGATCTCGAGCCCGGGCTCGCGCGTCTCCGGCGCGTGGCGCCGGAGGAGCTCGCGGCGGCGGAGGGCGCCTTCTGCCGGATCACCGACCGGCGCGAGGCGATCCGGCTCGCCATCGAGGTCGCGGAGCCCGGTGACACGGTGGTGATCGCCGGGAAGGGACACGAGGACTACCAGATCGTGGGACGGGAGCGCATCCCCTTCGACGACCGGGAGGAGGCCCGCCGGGCGCTCGTCGCGAGGTTCGGCTCGTGAGTGCGCAGTTCACGGCCGCGGAGCTCGCCGCGCTCACCGGGGGCACCCTCGCGCGGGGCGAGCCCGCCCACGCGCTCGAGGGGGCCACCCTCGACAGCCGCTCGGTGGAGCCCGGGCAGCTCTTCGTCGCCATCCGCGGGCCGCGCCACGACGGCCACGACCACGCCCTCGCCGCCGCCCGCGCAGGCGCCGCGGGCCTCCTCGTACGCCGCGGTTTCTCGCCCGAGGAGCCGCTGCCGCCGTCCGTGGCGGTGGTCGAGGTGGAGGACACCACCCGGGCGCTCGGCCGCCTCGCCCGTGGGATCCGGAAGCGATTCCGGGGTCCGGTGGTGGCGATCACCGGGAGCACCGGCAAGACCACCACCAAGGAGATGTGCGCGGCGATTCTCGGCCAGGTGGCTCCCTGCCTGCGAACCCCCGGCAACCTGAACAACCAGTTCGGACTGCCCCTGAGCCTCCTCGGCCTCGAGGCGCACCACCGCTTCGCCGTGGTCGAGCTCGGCATGAACCACCGGGGCGAGATCGGCGCCCTCGCCGAGATCGCCTGCCCCGACGTGGGGGTGCTGCTCAACGTGGGGCCCGCCCACATCGAGCACCTCGGATCCCTCGAGGCCATCGCCGAGGAGAAGGGCGATCTGCTGGCGCACCTTCCGGCGGAGGGCCGCGCGGTGGTCAACGCCGACGATCCGCGCGTGCTGGCCCAGGCCCGGCGAAGCCCCGCGCCCGTGCTCCACTTCGGCCGGGAGGCCGACGCGGAGGTCCGGGCGGAGCAGGTGCGCCCCGGGAGCCGGGGCTTCCGCTTCGTGCTCCGCGCGCCCGAAGGATCGCTCCCGGTCGAGGTCGCCGGCCTCGCC
>JALSIO010000167.1 GCA_026989995.1 Myxococcales bacterium | reverse complement strand
CCTCCTGCTCGACCCGGCGAGCTCCGAGCTCAGGATGGCGGCCGCCGTGGGCATCGACCCGGCCCTCTGGCCGCTGATCCGCCCCCGGCTCGGCGAGGGCATCGCCGGAAGGGTGGCGGCCACCGGCCGGCCGCTGCACCTGCGTGGCCGGGCGGACCCCGTGCGCCTCCCGGTCCTTCTGGAGCGCTACGACGTGGCGGCCGCCCTGGTGCTCCCCCTCGAGCGCGGGGGTGAGGTGATCGGTGTGCTGAATCTGCACCACCCCGGCCGCGAGGACGCCTTTGAGCCCGAGGACGTGCACTTCGCCCGGAGGCTCGCCCGACTCGAGGCCGAGCTCCTCGGCCGCGCGGTGGAGCACGCCCGACTGCGCGAGCTCGCCGAGCGGGGCAGCAGCCTGCGGGAGGTGCAGCGCGTGCTCTCGGAGCCCGCCGGATTGTCCGCGCGCCTCGCGGGCCTCTGCCGCCTTCTCGCCCGCAACCTCGGCGGAGGCATCGCCTCGCTCTACCTCGCCGACGAGGAGACGGGGGAGCTCCGCCTGGCGGCCACCTCGCTCGCCGATGGCGCCTGCCCCCCGGAGGTCCGGATGCGCCCCGGAGAGGGCGTGGACGGGCGGGCGGCGGCGCGATGCGAACCGGTGCTCCTCCGGGGCCCCGGCGGGCGGGTGGCCTACGCGGCGCTGCCGCTCGTCGCCGGGGAGGCGCTCGTGGGCGTGTTGTCGCTGCAGGCGGGCGGGGCAGCGGTCCGAAGCGACGGGATCGAGGAGGGGCTCGTCGAGATCGCGCGGCTCACCGCGGCGGAGATCCATCGCTCCCGCGCGGAGGCTCGCGTTCGCGAGCGGGCCGACCGCCTCGCGGCCATCCAGGAGGCTGGCGTGCGCCTGCTCGCGGCCTCCGATCCGGATGCGCTCGCGCGGACGGCGACCTCGGCGGCCGCCGTGGTCCTCGAAGCCGAGCACGCCGTGCTCCGGCTGCGCGACCCCGAGACCGGGAGCCTCCGAATCCGCGCCCACGCCGGTGCGCTCGACCCGGGGGAGGATCGGGAGCTCTTTCGCCTCGACCAGGCCCTCGCGCGGCGCGTGGTGCGAAGCGGCGAGGCGCTGCTCATCCGGCGGCTCGACACGGATCCCGAGCTCCGGCGCCTCCGCGGCGGCTTCAGCACCGCACTCGCAGCGCCGCTGCGGGTCCGGGACGAGGTGGAGGGCGTGCTCTGCGTCTACGACCGCATCGATCCCGAGCGCTTCGCACCCGTTCCCTTCGGCGCCGGCGAGCGGGAGCTCTTCGAACGCCTCGTGGCGACCGTGTCGGCAGCCCTCGAGCACCGGTTCCCGGCGCGGCGGTCCGCCGAGGGCGGCGGCGGGCCCGAAACCGGCGTGGTCGAGCAGGCGGGTGTCGCCGCGCGGCTCGAGGACGAGATCCTCCGCGCCGCGGGGCGCCGGGTGGGTCCGGCGGTGATCACCTGCCGGATCGCCAACCTGGCCCGGCTCGCGGGCGAGGAGGCCGACCGCCGGGAGGCCCTCCTGCGTCGGCTCGGGGAGGCCGTCTCGGCCCGGGTCCGCGACTTCGACCTGGTCTCGCGGTGGGGCGCGGACGGCGTCGCCGTGCTCATGCCGGAACCCGGCCACGAACCGGGGGAACGGATCGCCGCCCTCGCCCGCGGGGTGGCCGAGGAGATGGCGGCAGAGGACGAGGAGATCGAGCTCGTCTTCGGCTATGCGGTGCACCCGAAGGACGGAAGCGACGCCGACGCCCTTCTGGCCGCCGCGGCCGCCGCCCGCATCCGCATGGTCTGAGGCGCCGGGCCTGCCGGGCGCTCGGGCGACGCCTCCCGCGGCGGGCGCCGCGTGGCGACCGGATGGGACCCTCAGGCAGCGCGCAGCGGGAGCCCGAGGGACTCGGCGACGCCCGGGCAGGTGACCTCGCCCCGCCAGAGGTTCAGCCCCTCGGCGAGCACGTGGTCCCGTCGCAGGGCCTCCTCGACGCCGAGATCGGCGATCTGCCGGACGTAGGGGAGCGTGACGTTGGTGAGGGCCACGGTGGAGGTCCGGGGCACGGCACCCGGCATGTTGGCCACACCGTAGTGGATCACCCCGTGGGCCTCGTAGGTGGGATGGCTGTGGGTGGTGGGGCGGATCGTCTCCACGCACCCGCCCTGGTCCACCGCCACGTCCACGATGACCGAACCCGGCTCCATCGAAGCGACCATCTCCTCGGTGACCACCACCGGCGCGCGGCGTCCCTGCAGGTAGACTGCGCCAACGA
>JALSIO010000166.1 GCA_026989995.1 Myxococcales bacterium | reverse complement strand
CGCACCGATCGCGCCAGGTTCGCCCGGTTCGAGTACAGCGTGGCGAGCTCGCCGTGGAAGAGGTCGTAGAGGTGGGTCAGCCGCTCGAGGTCCACGTCGAGGATCTCCACCTCGGCGCCGAGGGCGCGGGCCACCCGGGCCGCGTTGGTCCCCACGGTTCCGGCCCCCACCACGGTCACCTGGCCCCGGCGCACGCCGGGCACACCGCCCACGAGCAGGCCCTTGCCGCCGCGATCTTTCTGGAGCAGGTGCACGCCGAGCTGGACCGCGAGCCGGCCGGCGACCTCGCTCATGGGTGCGAGCACCGGGTAGGTGCCGCGAGCCGTGCGCATGGTCTCGTAGGCGATGGCGATGATGCCCCGCTCGAGCAGGGTCCGGGTGAGCTCCGGTGCCGCGGCCAGGTGCAGGTAGCAGAAGAGGACCTGCCCGGGCCGAAGCCAGGCGGCCTCCTGGGAATTCGGCTCCTTGACCTTGACCACGAGATCGGGCGCGCCGAACGCCTCCTCCGCTCCCACCAGGCGGGCGCCCGCCTCCCGGTAGAGGTGGTCCGGGAAGCCGCTGCCCGCCCCGGCCCCCTGCTCCACGAGAACCTCGTGCCCGGCCTCGCGCAGCTCGGCCACGCCGTCGGGGACCACGCCCACCCGAAACTCGCGGTCCCGGGTCTCCCGGGGAACACCGATCTTCACCATCCCTCCCCTGCCGCGGCCCCGGATCGGAAGCTCGCGTGCACGCGGTCGGGCCGAGTGTAGCCCGGCCGGGCGGGGACCCGGCCGGGGACGCGGCCTTCCCGCCGGCCGGGTGCAGACGCTCCGGCTCGCGCCGTCGCCGCCGGCGGCGGGCAGGGTCTAGCCCTCGCGGTAGGCCTCGATCAGGATGTCGGCGATCTCCGGCCGCAGGATCCGCGGGTCGGGTCGCTCCCCACGGCGAAGGAGCTCGCGAACCCGCGTCCCCGAGATCGCCACCGGCTTCTCGTCCGGGTGGTTCTCGGTGAGGTCCACCCGTCCCACGGATTCGTAGAAGGCGGCGAAGCCGACCTTCACGGGGCGGATGGCGAGCTCCCCGGGAAGGCGATCGAAGACCTCCTGCGCGTCGAAGTCGCCCCAGATCGGCTTCCCGTCCTCGAAGGGCGCGTCGGCGTGCTTGCGACCGATGACCAGGTGCGAGAAGCCGAGGTTCTGGCGGTAGACCGCGTGCATGATCGCCTCCCGCGGCCCCCCGTAGAACATCTTGATGTCGAGACCGATCAGCTCGAAGACATCGGAGAGGTCGTAACCGACCGACTCCCACAGGGCCTCGTCCTTGTCGCCCTGCCCGAGGAGCCTGCGATCGTGGAGCACGCGGTAGCACCGCATGCGGGTGGTCGCGGGTACGTCGTCCCCCTTGAGCTCTCCCACCAGCGGGTTCAGCACCACGCCGGTGAACAGCCCCTGGCGGGTAAGGACCTCGGCGCCGTAGACCAGCGCGTATTCGTGGGCGCGGTGCAGGGGGTTGCGGGTCTGGAAGGCCAGCGCCGCCTCCCACTTCCGCTCGCGGATGAGCGCGCGGGTCATCCGGGGCGGCAGCATGTACTGCGCGTATTCCGGATGGGGCTCCTGCGGGAGGGCGCGAAGACGCCCCCCGAGGAGCCGGTTGCGCGGATCGCGCTCGACCATCCGCCCGCCAGGATGGTCGAAGCGCTCCGTTCCGTAGACGTGGCGGACGAAGGCCTTCTTGTCGAAGGGATAGGTTTCGACCTCGTCGAGGATCCCCACGATGCGCCCCTCGCGGCAGAGCGCCGCGCTCCCTCCCGTGCGGAGCCGGGCATCCTCTTCGTCGCCCACCGGAAGCGCGATGGGAATGCCCCAGGCGTGGCGCCGCCCGTCCGCACCCTCGACCACGCCCTCCTCGAGCGCGAGGCGGAAGGCCTCGGCGCCCATCGGCCCCTCGAGCGGGGAGAGCGTGCCGTCGGCGAGGCGGTGGACGGTGGAGAGGTCGGCTCGGGAGAGCTCCACCGCCGGCAGGCTCCGGGCCTCGGCGAGCAGCTCCCGCCGGTACTTGAGCGGAACGATCCGGTCCACGGGCTCGCGAAGGCCGCCGTGCACGGGGACGAGGTCCCGCTCGACCCGGGTCGGCCACGCCGACGTCCTTTCGCTGCCGCTGCTTCCGCGTCCTGCCGCGTCCACCCGCCTGCCTCCTTTCGATCTCCGCCCCGCCCCCCCCGGCGCGGGGCCTCACCAGGCCGGAAAGGCCCCATCACCGTCCTCGAGCAGCCGGCGCCCGCCGCTGCCGTCGAGGCGCCGCACGAGGAGGCGCTCCCGCCCGGCCTCCATGGATACGAAGGCGACGAAGCCACCGTCCGGCGAAACCGCCGGCCGCCGCTCCTCGTGGAGCCCGCGGCCCACAGCGATCTTGCCGGTGCCGTCGGGGCGCATGCGGAAGATCCGGAAGCCGCGCGGCGTCTGCGCGGCGTAGACGATCCACTCGCCGTCGGGCGTGAAGGTCGGATCCATGCCGCCGCGCGCCAGGACGCGAGGCGGCGTGACACGCTCCCCCACGAGGCGGACCGAGA
>JALSIO010000165.1 GCA_026989995.1 Myxococcales bacterium | reverse complement strand
CCACCGGCCGTGGGATCGCGCTCGGTGGGCGCACACCGGGCCGGCTCGCCACACGGGCGGGGGAACTCCGCCGTGGCCTTCCACGCACAGGAACCCGCTGGCGCGAGGGCGCACCGGCTGGCGACCGCGGCACAGACCGCATCCGCGAGGCACTCCGCGCCCGCGCAGGTGTCCTGGCACCGGGCGGGAAGCGCCGCACAGAGGGCCTCGCCACAGGGCGCCCGACCCTCGGCACAGGCGCGCAGCGGCTCCTCCCGCGCCGATCCGGCAGTCGCGGGGAGCAGGGCCCACACGGCGCCCGCGGCGGCCAGGACCCCTACGAGCCGCCCGGGCCTGGATCGCGGAGCGAGCGTCTGGGTGCCTTCTCGGACCGAGCGCGGATCGTCCATCGGGGCCCTCCTCGGGCTCCGATCTTCCTCCATCCACGTCGCCGCCACAACCCCCGCCCGGGGCGCGGAATCGGTCCGGTCGCGCTGCGGGAGGAGGGCGCTCCGCGTCCGGCTGGCGCGCTCAGCCGTGGCTGCGCGGCTCGCCGACGGGCTGCCGGGGAAGCGTTCGGGAGAGCGTGAAGACGCCGAGGACGGTGGCCAGGAACGAACCGCCGAGGATTCCGATCTTGGATCCGTCGATGTAGGTCTGCGTCTCGAAGGCGAGGTTCGTCACGAAGAGCGCCACCGTGAAGCCGATCCCGGCGAGGACGCCGGTGCCGAAGACCTGCCCCCAGGTCACGCCCCGGGGCATCGATGCCAGTCCGGAGCGGATGGCGCCGAAGGCGAAGAGCGTGATCCCCACGGGCTTGCCGACAAGGAGCCCCAGGGCCACGGCCAGGCCGACCTCCATCCCCGTGGTGTCTCCGAAGGTCGACGCGTTCAGGTGAACCCCTGCGTTGGCCAGGGCGAAAAGCGGCATGATGGCGAAGGCGACCCACGGCTCGAGGGTGGTGAGCAGCGAATCCAGGGGGGACATCGAGGCGTGCCGAAGGGCCGCCAGCTCGCGCATGAGCCGATGCCGCTCGTGGCCGTGGTGGTCGACGTGCGGACCCGCGTGCAGGAGTTCGCGGAGCTTGGCCAGGATCTCGTGCGCGCGATCCATCACCGGGCGGGGGTCGGCCAGGGGGCGCGCAGGCGTGAGGAAGCCGAGGGCCACGCCGGCCACCGTGGCATGGACACCCGACTTCAGCATGGCGAGCCACACGAGGCACCCGACCACGACGTAGACGGCCACGGCGCGGACGCCGATCTGGTTCAGGAGCACGCAGAACCCGAGCCCGAGGATCGCGAGCCCGAGGGCGGGCAGCGAGAGATCGGCGGTGTAGAAGATCGCGATCACCGCCACGGCGCCGAGGTCGTCGGCGATGGCGAGCGCGAGGAGGAAGACCTTGAGCCCCGGCGGCACCCGGGCCCCGAACACGGACAGCGCCGTGACCGCGAAGGCGATGTCGGTGGCCATGGGGATTCCCCAGCCCCGGAGGGTGGGCTCGCCCCAGTGGACGCTCGCGTAGATCGCCGCGGGGAGCACCATGCCGCCGAGGGCTCCGAGCACCGGAAGCATCGCCCGGTCCCGGCTCGAGAGCTCCCCGTAGGCGAGCTCCCGCTTGATCTCCAGCCCGACGGTGAAGAAGAAGATGGTCATCAGGGCGTCGCTGACCCACTCGTGCAGGGTGAGGCCGAGCGACCAGCTCCCGAGGTGGATCGCGAGCTCGGTGTGCCAGAGCTGCTCGTAGGCGTGGCCGAAGGGCGAGTTGGCCCACACGAGCGCGACGACGGTGGCACCGAGAAGGAGGACCCCGCTCGCCGCCTCGATGGCGAAGAAGCGCTGGAAGGGGCGGGAGAGGCGCTCCGCGAGCAGCGGCCTCCCGGAGGCCTCCCGGGTCTCGGCTGCGGTGGACGTCACCTCGTTTCCCCCGCCGGCGGCGGCCGCTTCCGTCCCGGGCGACACGCCCGGCCTGGCGCTGCGACCCACGCATGCCATGCCGATACCCCGGATTCGCGAGCCCGGATCCGTGCTCCGGTTCCGTCCGGAACGCGGCCCTCGGGACGGGTCGGGCATCGGCGATCGGCGGGCAGCACTTTAACCGCCCCCCGCGCGGCGGGCCATGGAGGGAACCCCCCGAGGTGCGCGGCCTGGGGAGGCGGAGTGGGGCGGCGCCGGGCAGCGATCGCACGGACCGCGGGGCTCAGCGGGGGTTGAAGCGGTTCATGGCCTCGTCGATGCCCTCCTCCACGAAACACAGCACGGCTGCTGCCGCCTCGTCGAGCAGGCCGGAAAGGGCGCGCTCCTCCTCCGGGGAGAAGCGCTGAAGGACCCAGGCCGCGGTGTCCATGGGCACGGCCGGGCGCCCCAGCCCCACCCGGAGCCGCGGGAAGCCGCGCGTGCCGAGGCTCCGGATGATGTCCTCCACACCCCGATGTCCGCCGGCCCCACCCGCTGCCCGCAGCCGCAGGCGGCCGAAGGGCAGGTCCACGTCGTCGAAGACCACGAGGAGGTCGCGGGAGGGGTCCTCCACCGGGAGCTTCCGGAGGGCCTCGACCACCGAGCGTCCCGACTCGTTCATGAAGGTCCCGGGCAGGAGCAGACCGACGTCCGCGCCACCGGGACCGGGCACCCGCCCGCGCGCGAAGCGCCCGAGGTAGCGCTCCGCGAAGGGGCCGAGGCGATGGCGCTCGGCGAAGCGCTCCACCACCCGGGCCCCCACGTTGTGCCGGGTTCGCGCGTAGCGCGGGCCCGGGTTGCCGAGGCCCACGATGAGCTTCACAGAGGCCGGCTAGTCGCTGCTCTCGGATTCCGGGCTCGGCTCGGTGGCGGCCTCTGCCTCTGCCGGCACCTCGGCCGCCTCGGCCTCGCCGGGGGCGGCCTCCTCGGCCGCCGGCGCCACCACGGAGACGATCGAGATCGACGGATCGGTTCGCAGCGTCACGCCGGGCGGCAGGTCGAGGTCGCCGACGTGGAGCGAGTCGCCGATGTCGAGCCCGCTCACGTCGACCTCGACCGCATCGGGAATGGATCCGGGAAGACACTCGACCTCGATCTCGCGCAGCGCGTGGTCCACGATGCCCCCGGCAACGGCGACCCCGCGCGCGGTCCCCACGAGGTGCACGGGGATGGACACCTCCACCGTCTGCTGCAGGTCGACCTCGTAGAGGTCCGCATGGAGGAGATCTCCCCGGACCGGGTGCCGCTGCAGCTCCTTCACCAGTGCCATCCGCTCGCCGAACCCGGGATCGTCGGAGCGCACCTCGAGCAGGGTGTTCAGGCCCCGATCGCTTCGCTGCAGGATGCGGAGCAGGCGCCCGCCGTCGAGGGCGAGCGGCGTGGGCTCGCGGCCCTTTCCGTAAATCACCCCGGGGACCCGCCCCGCGCGACGCAACCGGCGCGCGGCCCCCTTGCCCGTCTCCGTGCGGAGCTCCACCACAAGCTGGTTCTCGGCCATCGACCACCCCTCTTCCGTCCGGAGCCGGTCGCCGGCGCCCCGCCCGCCGCCACCACGGCGGCCGGGGGCGGCGGCCCCTGGGCCTCCGGCCCTAGATGAAAAGCGAGCTCACGCTCTCCTCGTTGTTGATCCGCCGGATCGCCTCGCCGAGGAGCTCGGAGATGGAGACCACCTCGATCTTCTCGC
>JALSIO010000164.1 GCA_026989995.1 Myxococcales bacterium | reverse complement strand
GGACCGTGCTGATCCCGAAGCCCCAGGAGGAGGAGGCGATGGTGCCCGTGACCTCGCCCTTGGGCGTCCCCATCTTCGAGACCCCGGTGACCTTCATCAGCGGGCCCTCCGCCTCCGCCGTCATCTCGGGAACCGTGAGGGTGCCGTGCACGAACCGGAAGTGCGCGGCGTCCACCTGGTTCTCTCCCATCTCCTGGTTGTGGGTGCGGATCTTCCACCGACGGAACTCGAGGGGAGTCCACTCGGGCGAACCGACCTCCGGCAGCTCCGGGATCTCGTACTCCGGCTCGAGACCCCGGGGATCGTGGTAGACGAGGATCATGCCGTTGCGCTCGAGCATGGGCCAGCGGCGGACCGCGGCCGCCGGCGGGATGCGCTTCGCGTAGGGAATCTCCACGCACCGCCCCTCGCCGTCGAAGCGCCAGGCGTGGAAGGGACAGCGGATGCTGTCACCGACCACGGTACCTCCGTAGCCGAGGTGGGCGCCGAGGTGGGGGCAGTAGGCGTCGAAGACGCGCGCCTGCCCGCCCTCCCCGCGGAAGAGCACGAGCTCCCGGCCGAAGTAGTGCAGGGGAATCACCTGCCCCGGCGCCACCTCGTCGGAGTACGCCACCTGGAACCATCCGATGGGATACCGCTGCCGCGGTTGCTTCCTTTCGCTCATGAATCCTCTCCCGAGGACGCCGACCGGCGCCCGGGCTCGATCATGAGGGAGGCCGCTTCGCGAACCGAGCGCGCGACCTCCCGGGCTGGATGCAGTCCCCCGGCCCAGCCCACCAGCGACGCGAACCACACGTGGAGGAGGGTGAAGGCCACCGTGCGGTCCCGCTCGGAGACGGCTCCGCGGATCAGCTCCTCCTCCGTGGGCGGGGCGCCGCCCGCGAGGGCGCCGAGGATGAGGCACATCATGCGGATCTGGTAGCTCGCCACCTTCACCGCCACCTCCTCGTCTCCCGCCGTGAGCGAGCGCAGCACGGCGCGGGCGAGCTGGGATCGGCGCAGGAAGGCCCGCGTCGAGCGCTCGAAGAAGTCGTCCACCCGGTCGAGGGGCGTGTCCCCCCGAGGCGGACGTTCGAGCATGGCTCGCTCGAGGCGCTGGGTCTCCTCCTGAAGCACGAAGAGGAGGATGTCCTCCTTGCTGCGGAAGTACTTGTAGAGGGTGCCGAGGGCGACCTGGGCGGTCTCCGCAACCTCGCGCAGGCGCACCCCCTCGAAGCCCCCCTTCTCCGCGAGGGTCACGGCGGCATCCACGATCCGGCGGAGGCGCCGGAGCTGGCTTACGGCGAGCCCCTGGGGCATCTCCACGGGGGTCGCGCCCTCGCGCCCCGGGAGCGCGGTTCCGGGATCCGCAGGCGGTCGCACGGCGGGGGGCATGGGAGCCAAGTGAAACACGTTCCAATTCTTTTGTCGACGTGTTTCCTTTGTCGACGTGCCCGCGGGAACCGGGGCCGGGGCCCGGTTCAGGCCGGAGGGCCCGCCCCGTCCGGGCCGCCGGGCGCCGGCCCCGGCGCCGCCCGGGCGGTGGGCAGCGGCCCGACCCGTTCCGGCGGCAGGAGCCGGCGCATCCGCGCTCCCGCCAGGAAGGCGGCGAGGCTCCGCGGAAGCAGGCGCACCACCACCTGGGTGCGGAGCCACCGCAGCCAGCCGGGGATGACCGACGGCTGCCGGCCGAGGGCCTCGAGGGCCGTCCGGACGACCTCCTCCGGCGGGTCGCCGCCGTGGGGGAGCTCTCCGGCCCGCTGCTGGAAGGCAGTGCGGGTGGTGCCGGGCTCCACCACCAGCACGTCCACGCCGGTACCGCGGAGCTCGACGAAAAGCGCCTCCCCGAGCAGGCGTTGGAACCCCTTGGCGGCCGAGTAGACCGCGTGCCAGGGGAGCGGCTGGGCCCCGGCCAGGGATCCCGTGAACAGAACCGACCCGCGGCCGCGGGCGAGCATGCCGGGGAGCAGCAGCCGGGTCAGGACGGCCGGGGTGGCCGCGTGGACGAGGCAGAGCTCGCGGAGCCGATCCGGGTCCCGGGTGGCGAAGGCACCCGCGTCGCCGCTGCCGGCGTTTTGCACCACGACGCCGAGATCGAGATCCCGGACCGCGTCGGCCACCGCCTCGGCCTCCCCGGGCTCGGCGAGATCCCCCACGAGCGTGCGCACCTCCACGCCGTACTCGCGGCGCAGCGACTCGGCAACCGCCTCCAGCGGCTCCGCGCGCCGGGCCGTCAGCACCAGGTCCAGGCCCTGGGCGGCGAGCTCCCGTGCGAAGGCGGCTCCGATCCCCGACGAGGCGCCCGTCACCAGGGCGAAGCGGCCGTACCGCTCCCGAAGATTCCGGGGACCTCCCCGAAACAGCGGCCGCGCCCGATGCAGGGCCCCGGCCAGTGCCCCGAAGGCGACTGCCGCCACCGCGCCGGCGAGCCGCGGCCCCCACCCGTCGGTGTAGAGCCACGCCCACACGACCATCCCGATGGCGATCTGCAGGACGTAGAGCGGCGCCCACGGCCACAGGAAGGGACGCATCCGCAGGAATCCGTAGGCACCCGCCCCGTAGACGAACCAGTGGGGGAGGGCGAGGAGTTTCGCGGCCGTTCCGTGGAAGAGGATCCCGAACCACACCTCCTCGTCCCGCTCCACCGGCTTCAGGAAGAGATCCCACGGCACGTAGATCGCCGCCATATACACACAGAAGAGGAAAATGGCGTTCATCCAGGCCGGCCGGCCCGCGAAAACCACCCGGAGCCATTCCCTCACGCGGCGCCTCCAGGCTGGCCCGCGGGCCGCGAGGATCCCGTCCGGGATGCACGCCGGAAGGCGCCGGAGGAGGAAGGCGTGGACGCCATCGGAGCAACGGTAGCCGCCCCACCGCGCCGCCGCTCCGCAGGGCGATGGCCATCGGCGCCCGACCTGCGGGGAAGCGCCCGCGCATCCGCGACGGCCGCTTGCCGCGAGACCACGGCGGGGCGAAGCTGCAGCCTTCGCAGCGGGGGGAACGGAGGGCGCGCGATGCCGCGGCGCACCTGGCTGGTGAAATCCGAGCCCTACAAGTACGCCTGGGAGGACCTCGTCCGCGACGGCTCCACCTACTGGGACGGCGTCCGCAACTACGCCGCGCGCAACCACCTGCGGGAGATGCGACCCGGCGACCTCGTGCTCTTCTACCACTCCGGGGAGGGGAAGGAGGTGGTCGGCGTGGCCCGGGTGACCCGGGACGCCTACCCGGATCCCACCACCGACGACGAGCGGTGGCTGGCCGTGGACCTCGAGCCGGTGACCCCCCTCGAGCGCCCGGTCGGGCTCGACGAGATCCGGGCCGACCCGGTGCTCACGCAACTCCCCCTCGTCCGCCAGCCGAGGCTCTCGGTGATGCCGGTACCGCGAGAAGCCTTCCAGCGGATCCTCAAGCTCGGCCGGACCCGGCTGCCCCGCGGCTCCTGATCGGACGCCTTCTCGCTCCGTCCCGGTGTCCGAGCGCCCGGGCCCGGCTGACGCGGGGCGCGACCCGGGCCTCGAATCTCCCCGCGTGGCCTCCCGTCCAAACGGCCGGAGAGCTCCCGGTGGAGCGGAGGAGGCACCATGACGGAACCCGCCACCCGTGCACGCCGATGCAGACGGCTCGGGACCCTCGTCATGGCCGTCCTCCTCGCGGCCGCGAGCGTCGCCCTCGGCGGCTGCTACGCCTACCACGGGGTGCACCACGGCGGCCACCATGCCTGGCGCCGCCCCGGCCACGGGCCCTGGTGCGCCTCGGCGCACGGAGATCACCACACTCACGGCGAGTACCGCCACCGCGGGCACCACGACTAGCGATCGGACGACGGCCACCACCGCGCCCACCGTTTCGCGCGAAAGGGTGGTTGGACCGCCGAGGGCCGCACCCGCCGTTTCGCGCGACGGCAGGGGTGGACCGCCGGCTGGCCGTGCCCCCTGGCCCGTGCGCGCGACGGCCCCCCTGCTCCGCCCGCGCTTCGCCCTCGGGCCGGGTGCACGTCGCGCACGGCCCGCGGTATCGTCGGGCGCGGTGAGGGGAGGCGCCGATGCGCGCGGTGAGAATCCGGGACGGCAGGCCGCAGGTGGTCGAGGTGGTGCCGAACTCCGGCGAGGGGGTGCGCGTGCGCGTCCGATCGGCGGGGATCTGTGGCTCCGACCTCCACCTGCTCGACTCGGGCGCGCCCATCCCCGTGACCCTCGGGCACGAGGTGGCCGGAGAGCTCGCCGATGGCACGCCGGTGGCCGTGGAACCGCTGGCCCCGTGCGGCCACTGCCCGGGCTGTCTCCGCGGTGACTACAACCTCTGCGACCGCGGGCCGGCGATCGTACTCGGAGTCGCGGGCGACGGCGGCATGGCGGAGGAGATGCGCGTGCCGGAGCGCGCGCTCGTGCCGCTTCCCCGGGGTGTGCGCGTGGAGGACGCCTGCCTCGTCGAGCCCCTGGCCGTGGCCCTGCACGGCATGCGTCTCGCGGGCCTCCGCGGCGACGAACGCGTGGCGGTCGTGGGCGGAGGCACGATCGGATTGTGCGCCGTGGCGGCCGCGCGGGACGCGGGCGCCCGCGTCGGCCTGGAGGCCCGCCACGACCCCCAGCGCGAGGCCGGGTCCGCCCTGGGCGCGGGGGAGGTTTCGGAGGGCTGCGACCTGGTGGTCGACGCCGCGGGCACGCCGGCGGCGCTCGGCCGCGCCGTCGAACTCTGCCGAGCGGGCGGCACCCTGCTCCTCCTCGCGACCTACTGGGGCGGCCTCGAGCTTCCGGGCTTCGCCCTCTGCCTGAAGGAGGTGCGGGTGCTCCCCTCGAGCCTCTACGGGCGCGGGCCCGCCGGGCGCGACGTGGACGCCGCCGCGGCGCTCCTGGCGCGCCGGCCGGAGATCGCGCAGCGG
>JALSIO010000163.1 GCA_026989995.1 Myxococcales bacterium | reverse complement strand
ACCTGGTGCTCACCGGAACCTTCACGGAGCACTTCGACCGGCAGAAGTGGAGCTTCGTGCGCTCCCAGGTGCCCCGCTACCAGCCGGTCGCGAACCTGCTCTTCTTCCTGGATTCGGTCCCGACCTACGAGAGCCGGGTGCGCACCGCCATCGCGACGCTCCGGACCGAGCCCCTCGAGGGGGTGGAGCTCGCGCTTTCCGGCGCGGTCACCTGGACCCGGATCGACTTTCCGGGCGAGGGGCCGGACGGACCCACCTCGGCCATCCTGGAGGAGGTGAACGGGCTCCGGACGCGGATCACCACCCTCGAGGCCCGCCTGGGGCTCCCGCTGCGCCGCGGGCTGCGCCTCGAGCTCGGCTACCGTTTCGACGACTACTACGACGCCCGGCGCCACCTCGACCCGCTGTCCCTCGAGTCGCACGTGAACACCTTCGAGCTCGGCCTCCGGGTCGACCTCGACGGGCTGCTCCCCTGAGATGGGTCCGCCGGCGGGCGGGTCGGGAATCGGGTCCGGCGCCGGGCCGGGTTTTCTGCTGCTCCTGATGCGGCACGGCGAGGCCGCGCGGACCGCCGGGGGAGGGGACCGCGCCCGCCCGCTCACGCAGCAGGGGCGCGCGGACGTGCGCCGCATCGCCGAAGCCGCGCTCCGGGCAGGCCTCCGCCCCGCGCGGGCGCTCGTCTCGCCCGCCGGGCGAGCGCGGGAGACCGCCCATGTATGGGCGGAGGCGCTGGCCGGGGAGATCGAGGTCGCCGAGGACGAGGCGATCTACGAGGGCGGGCCGGAGGAGCTGCTGGGCCGGATCCGGGCGCACCCGCCCGAACTCGCCACCCTCCTGGTCGTGGGACACGCGCCGGCCCTGCCCGAGCTGGCGCGGAGCCTGGCCCGCGACCGCGAGGTGCTGCGCGAGCGCCTGGGCGGTCGCTTCCCACCGGGCACCCTGGTGGCGCTCGCCTTTGCCGGGGCCGGACCGGGCTCGGTCGAGCGCGGTGCGGGCGAGGTCCGCGCGGTGCTCCCACCCGGGAGTTCCTGAGCCCACCGCGATTCATCCGCCGCGGGCGCGCTTCTCCTCGCGGAGCTTCTTCTCGACCTCGAGGTAGCGGCCCTTCACCTCCTTCGGGATCGGATGCCGGATCCGCTCGCGGGCCTGCTCGAAGTCGAAGCCGGTCGTGGTGCCGTCGGGCAGCCGGTAGCGGGTCGGATCGAAGGTGGGGCTCGCCTCGTTGTGGCAGCGCAGGCAGATGTCCGGATCGCGGTCCGGCTCGAGGAGCCCGTGCCGGATGGCCCGCTGGCGGTCGGCCATGATCGTCTTCTTGCGGTAGTCCCGACCCGGTCCGTGGCAGGACTCACACTGGACCCCATCCTCGAGCTCGAGCGGGTAGGCGATCCGCTCGGCCGGCACCTCGAAGGCGCTCGCGTGGCAGGTCAGGCACTCCGGCGCCTCCTCCGGAGGGCTCGAGATGCCGAGCTCCTGCGCGATCTGCCGGGACGCCTCGCTGCGCAGCGTCTCGAAGGCGCGGGCGTGGGGGCCCCTGCGCCAGGCGGCCACCTGGTTGCCGAGGAGGTCCTTCTTGTGGCAGCGGCCGCATTTGTCGACGCCCACCCACGCGTGGTCCGATTCCGGTGCGTCCGCCCGCGCGGGGGCCGCCGCGAGGAGGGACGCGAGCAGGATCGCCACCGCGGAGGGCGCCCACGCCGACCCGCTGCGGGCCGCAGCCGGGGCGGTGGCCGCCCTCCAGCGGGGCTCCCCCGCGCGGGCCCCTCGGCGCGCCGCCCCGATTTCGGCAGGCACCCGGTGCATTGCGCCCTCCCGCCCCTCCACTCGGTCGCCTCCCGGGCCCGCCCCGGGACCCCCGTCCGCGAGGCGGAACCGCCGGGGCCGGCGGAGGAGCGGTCCAGGGTAGCCGACCCCTCGGGGCCTACCCTGCGTTCAATTTTTTTGGCCCGTGCGTGACATATCCGGGAGGGCGGAGCCACTACATCCCGGGTTCCCCGGGCCCGGGCCACCCCGGTGCGCCGGCGGCGCGGTGCCTGCGAGGCAGCCGGGTCTGGCGCGGCCGGCCGGGCGGGACGGGGAGCCGCGAACCAACGAGGAAGGTCCGGATGTTCCAACGCTCGAAGCTCCTCGCGAAGACCCTGGGCCTCGCGGTGCTCCTCTCCCTGGCACCCGGGTCCGCCGCCCTGGCCTCGAACGCCGGCCGCGCGTTCGGGGGCACCACCTGCGGCACGGCCGGCTGCCACGGACCGGCCACCTCCGGATTGGGTGTCACGATCGACGGTCCGGTGCAGCTCATGCCGGGCGAAACCGGCGTCTACACCATCACCATGGCGCAGATGTCGAATCTCGGCGCCGGCGTCAACGTGGCCCTCTACGGCGGCGGCATGCTCGGGGTGCTGGACGCCACCACTGCGCTCATGGCGAGCGAGGTCTCCGTGGGGCAGGTCTCTCCGGAGCTGACGCACCGCGCCGGGGCCTCGTTCCTGAACCAGGGCATCTGGTCGTACGGCTTCACCGTGACGGCACCCGAGGAGGCCACCACGCTCACGCTCCAGGGCGCGATGAACGCCTTCAACGGCAATTTCGTGGCGGACGACGGCGACTTCTGGAACGCGGCGCCGGCCTTTGTCATCGAGGTGGTCCCCGAGCCGGGGACGGCGCTGCTGCTGGGCTCCGGGCTGCTGTTGTGGGGGGCCCTGGGTCGGCGGGGTCGCGTTCCCCGGGGGTGAAGACCCGCTCGGAGCAGGGTGGCCGGCAGCCGCCTGACACCCGGGGTGCCCCCGGGGCCACCTAGAGCCTGACAGCCCGCGCCGCGGTCCCGAGAGGGTGCGTGGCGCCACAGTGGGGGAGCTCGATGCGAATCGTGGGTTGGTTGCTGATGGCATTGTTCCTGGCTTCGCCGGCCGGTGCCCTCCTGCTCGACGAGGAGGACGCCAACGACCAGGCGGCGACGACCCCCACCACGCTGTCGGTGGTCGAGGGCGATCTTCGTTTCGATGCCGGCATCCTCGCCCTCGAGCCGGGCGATGTGGACTGGATCTTCCTCGGCTCCCTCGCGGCGGGCGACGTGGTGACGGCCACGACCACCCCCCTGGACGACACCGTCTTCGAGGAGCCCGACACCCTCCTCGGCCTCTTCGATGGCGAGGGATCGCTGGTGGCGTTCAGCGACGACGCGTCCAATGAGGAGTTCACCTTCGACGGTCTCGGATCCCTGATCCGCTACCTGGTCTCCGACGCCGGGGAGTACTGGCTCGTGGTGAGCGGTTTCGGCGACGATGTGGCCTTCGACGGCAGCCACACCGAAACCGGCAGCTACCTCCTCCAGGTCAGCGTCGCCCCGATCCCGGAGCCCGGAACCTGGCTCCTCGTCCTCGGCGGCACCGTGGGTCTCGCTCTCGCTGGGAGGCGGCGCGGCTGACGGGGGCGTCCCGGACCCGACCGCGCCTGGCGGGCGCCGCCGCATGCTGCGGGGTGCTCGCGGTGGCCCTGGGTGCCTTCGGCGCCCACGCCCTCGAGGGGCAGATCGGCGTGCGCGCCGTGGCGTTCTGGCGGACGGCGAGCCTCTACCATCTGGTCCACGCCGCGGTCGTCGCGGCGCTCGTCTTCGCGCCCGAGGGCGGCCGCCGCTGGATTCCCGCGGGCCTGCTGCTCGCGGGCATCGCGCTCTTCTCCGGCTCCCTCTACCTGCTCGCCGTCACCGGTCATCGGCCCCTGGCCCGGCTCACGCCCGTGGGCGGGCTCTTCCTCCTCCTGGGGTGGGCGACCCTCCCCCTCTCCCTGTCCGGTCGCCCGCGGTAGCGGCGTCCGCCCTCGGAGCCGACCGCACACCTGCTAATCTCGCGGGGATGCATGAACCCAGCCGTGGCGACGCGGGCGAATCCGCCCCTCCGAGCGGGGTCGGGCTGCGCAACGCCCCTCGCCAGGCGCGGGCCGAGGTGCGGATCGCACGGATCCTCGATGCGGCGGAGCGGGTGGTCGAGCGTCTGGGCTACGAGGGGCTCACCACCAACCACGTGGCCGAGCAAGCAGGGGTCTCGATCGGATCGGTCTACCGCTGGTTTCCCGACAAGCGCGCGCTGCTCGCGCGTCTTTCCGAGCGGTACGTGGAACGCGTGGAGACCGCCTTCGAGTCCCTGGTGGTGGACGATCCGGAGCTGCCGGCGGCCCCCCTCGTCGACCGCCTGGCCCGGGCGCTCGCCGCGCTCCTCGCGGCCCATCCCTCGGTCCGGGAGATCCTCCGGGTCGCGAGCGCGGAGGGGGAACCCGGCGCCCGGCTTCGGGAAACCCTGGTCCGACTCGCCGAGCGGATCGTGGACACGCGGGTGACGGACATTCCCCCGGAGGAACGACGGCTCACGGCCGAGGCGCTCGCCACGGTGGCGCTGGCCTTCCTCGCCCACCCGGTGCGATCTCCCCGCGACCCGGCCTGGATCTCCGAGCTCATCTACCTCCTGTCCGCCTACACCTCCACCAAGTACCCGCCGCGCGGCGATCCGGCCTGGAAGGATCCGGGTCATCGGCCGGCCCCGGTGCGGCCGGGCCTCGACCGGATGCCGGGGAGCGCGGCAGGGCGGCAGCCGTAGGGCGGCTCCGGTGGTCCGTGCCGAGACCCTGACGAGCCGGCGGCGCGGGGAAGGGACGCACGGAGCCGGGAGAGGGCGTGCCGCTCGCCTCGGGAGCCGGTGCGTCGAGGATCTCCCCGCGTTCCGGGGCGACGCCTGAAGGCGGGGTGCCCCCTCATCAGGGCGCGTCGGTGGCACAGAGTTCCGAGAGGGCGTCCAGTGCCGTCGCCCCGAGCGGTCCCTCGCCCGGGCCGCAGAGGGCCACGGGATCGGGAACCCCGAAGGCCTCCGCGAGTCCGCG
>JALSIO010000162.1 GCA_026989995.1 Myxococcales bacterium | reverse complement strand
CCGCCTGCCTGACCGGCACCGTACCCTCAGCTCCCTCCCGACGCCGGAAGCTCGTAAAGCTGCGTGGTCCCGAAGGCGCCACCCGAGGTCTCCCCGACCGGCCGGAAGCCGAGCTTGGCGAGCACCCGGGCGGCGGCCCGGTTGGGCGCGTCGACGGCGGCCCGGAGGGGCCCGGCGAGGCCCGCGGCCCGGGCGGCGGCCACGCAGGCGAGGCCCATCTCCGTGGCGAGGCCGCGTCCGGTGGCTTCCGGGAGCAGCGCGTAGAGGAGCTGCGGCCCGTCTCCGAGCCCCGGAAAGCGGCGGAAGCCGCAGAATCCGATCGGCGCGGTGCCGGCTTTCCGGCCGGAGACCAGCCAGAGACCCACCCCGCACTCGGCCACGAGCCGCTCGCTGTCGGCGATGGCCCGGGCCGAGAACGCCCCGTCCACCACGGCGCCGTCGAGCAGGTAGGCGCGGATGTGCGGGTCCCGGAGCAGGCGCAGGAAGTCCGCGGCGTCGGCGGGGAGCACGGGCCGGTAGACGAGCCGTCGGGAGCGGGGGACCACCCGAGGCCGGGCGGTCGGCTCGCCGCACGGTGGCGGGCTTCCGGTCACGGCTGCGCGCGGACGACGAAGACCGCCGAGGGAAGCTCGACCCCGCGCCCGGTCTCGAAGGGAGCGAGCGCCGCCGCGAGCGCCTCCTCCATTCGATCGCGGGGCGCCTCGGGCTGTTCCCGCAGCACGCGCGCCACGGGACCCACCTCGAGGAAGAAGGCCGCCGTCTCCCGGACGCCGGTGCCGGTCGCGAAGGGAAGCTCGCGGCCCTCGACCGCGACCCGGGCGAAGCCCGCCGCCCCGAGCAGGCGGCGCAGGCGCCCCTCGTCGCCGAGGCTGAGCGGACCGGGAGCGCCGGGCGGGGGCGGCGGGGGCAGTGCCACGATCGGGGCGAGCGCCCGCAGGGGCACCTGCAGCCAGGCGTTCCTTTCGAGCCCCTGCCAGCACACGAAGCAGAGCGATCCGTCGGGACGGAGGCCGCGCCGCAGGTTGGCGAAGGCGCGCACCGGATCCTCGAAGAACATCACGCCGAAACGCGAGTAGACCCGGTCGAAGGTGCCCGGTTCGAAGGGGTGCTCCTGGGCATCGGCGAGCTCGAAGCGGACGCCGCCCGCGCCCGCCGCAGCGGCGCGCTCCCGCGCCCGGGCGAGCATCGGCTCCGAGAGGTCGATGCCGAGCACCCGGCCGCCGGGTCCCGCACGCCGTGCCAGCTCGAGGGTGGTGGCACCGCAGCCGCAGCCCACGTCGAGGACCGAGGCGCCGGGTGCGATCCCGGCGGCCTCGAGGGCCAGGAGCCCGTAGGGTTCGAGCACCCGGTCCATCTCCGCCTGGCGGCGGGCCCACACCGGCCCCGCCTCCTCGTTCCAGTGCCGCCGCTGCTCCTCGTTGGCCGCCGCGCCCCGAGCCATGGTCCCTCCCCGCCCCCGCCAGCCCCGGTTCGGGCCGGGGGGCGGGCACCGCCGAAGCTAGCCGACCGGAGCGGCCGGCGGCGCGGCGGGGCCGGCCCGGGGCGGGCGCCTCAGGAGAAGGGGAGCAGCCGGACCGGCGAGAGCGCCACGAGCAGCGCGCCGGCGGCGATCGCCGGACCGAAGCCGAAGGGCACCGCGAGGGATCGCCGCACGGCCGCCGTGAGCAGCCCGAAGACCACGCCGAGCAGCGAAGCGAGCACCACCGTCTCGAGCACGCCGGCCGGCCCGAGGAAGGCACCGATCATGGCCATGAGCTTCACGTCGCCGAAGCCGAGGCCGGGAAACCAGATCCAGTAGTCGAGCTCGCCCGGTCGCGGGAGGTCCTGCCCCTCTCCCGGCCAGTGCTCGAAGCGGCGACCGGCGGCGGCAGAGGCCCTCGCGTGGAGGAAGCCCACGGTCCAGAGCACGCCCCCACCCACCACGGCACCGAGCCCGGAGCGGAGCAGCGCCGGAAGCCAGGGGTGGCCCTCCAGCCAGGCTGCCGCCGGCACGAGGCCGAGGCCGAGCAGAAGTCCCCCGAGCGAGAGCTCGTCGGGAATGATGCGGTGGTCGAGGTCGATCACGGCGGCGGCGAGGAGGAGTGCTCCCAGGACGGCGTGCATCCCCGCCGCCGGGCCCACGCCGAAGCGGAGGATCACCAGCGCGAAGAGCAGCCCGCAGGCCAGCTCCACCGCGGGATAGCGGGGCGGAATCCGGGTGCCGCAGCCGCGGCACCGACCGCGGAGCGCGAGGTAGGAGAGCACGGGGATGTTCTCGAGGGGGCGGATGGGTCGCCCGCAGGCGGGGCACCGGGACCCGGGCCGCACCAGCGATTCGCCCCGCGGCAGCCTGTGGATGACCACGTTCAGGAAGGAGCCGACGACGAGGCCCAGGAGGCCGGCCCCCGCGGTGGCCGCGGGAAGCGGGATGGCGAGGTCGGCGCCCATGGGCGCAGGATACCGGCTCCCTAGCGCAGGTCGCGGCGCTCGAAGACGAACGCCGCGAGCACCAGGACGAGCGCCGCGTAGCCGAACCCGTAGAGCGCTCCCATCGCCACCTCGCCCGGTGGGATGGCCAGCCCGTGGACCGCCGGTATCACCAGGTCGAAGGCCTCGAGGTCCGGCAGCACCAGATAGAGGCCGGCAGTCACACGCTCCGCCAGCTCGGAGTCCGACGCGGCACCGAGATCGCGGAGGTCCCGGACGAGGTGCCCGAGCAGGTAGACGCCGAGCGAGAAGGCCGAGGCGAGGGTCGGGGTCGTGAAGCTCGAGAACAGGGTGGCGACCGCCACGAGGAGCGCCAGCTCGACACAGGTCAGGGCCAGCGCGGCCAGGTGGCCCCAGCCGAGCGGCGCACCGGAGACGAGGGAGACCGCCGCGAAGGCGAGCCCCATGATCCCCACCATGAGCCACAGCGTGGCCGCGAGTCCCGCGAATTTGCCCACCACGAAGGCCGTGCGGGAGACCGGCTTGCTGAGGATGGTGTAGACGGTGCGGCGCTCGACCTCCCGGTGGATCAGCCCGACCCCGACGAAGACGGCGATGATCGCCCCCATGAGGCGAATCGCCGAGAGCCCGATGTCCTGGAGGATCCGCTCGCGCTCCACGTAGGAGAGCGTCGCGAGCAGCGCGCTGCTGCCGATGAGCAGCACCGCGAAGAAGACCAGGGTATAGAGCAGCCGGCTGCGAAGCGCCTCGCGCACCGTGTTCCGGGCGATGGCGTGGGTGGCCGGAAGCGCCCTCATGCCTTCCCTCCCGCGGCCTTCCCGCCCGCCACGGCCGAGAGGAAGATGCTCTCGAGCGACGCCCGCTGGGGCGCCACCGAAATCACCTCCCCGCCGTCCCGCAGCACCTCGGCGAGAACGGAGCCCACGTCCTTCCGCGGCACGCGGAGCTCGAGGCGCTCGCCGGTGCCCTCCGCCCGGGTGGGGAAGCGGGCGGCGAGCCGCTCTCCGAGCTCCGGCGGGAGCCCCGTCACCACCAGATCGGCTTCCTGCTCGGCGTCGGCGAGCACCCCCTCGGCGGAGCCGAGGTAGCGCAGCCGACCCTCCACCAGGATGGCCACGCGGTCGCAGAGCAGCTCCACGTCCGGGAGGATGTGGGTGTTCATGAACACCGTCTTCCCCTCGGCGCGGAGCCGGAGGATGAGATCCCGGACCTCCTTTCTGCCGATGGGATCGAGGCCACTCATGGGCTCGTCCAGGAAGACGACCTGTGGATCGCCGATCAACGCCTGCGCGATCCCCAGCCGCTGAAGCATTCCCTTCGAGTAGGCCCGCAGCCGAAGCTCCCGGGCGTGGGTGAGGCCCACCCACTCGAGCACCATCTCCACCCGGCGTCGGCGTTCGCTGCGCTCGAGGCCGGAAAGGCGGCCGTAGAAGTCGAGGAACTCGCCGCCGCTCAGGTAGTCGTAGAAGGTGGGGTTCTCGGGGAGGAAGCCGATGTGCCGCCGAAATTCGGTCTCGCGCACGTCGTGTCCGAGGACCCGCGCGCTTCCGGAGGTCGGGTGGATCAGTCCGAGCAGGATCTTCAGCGTGGTGGTCTTTCCCGCGCCGTTGGGGCCCACGAAGCCGAAGATCTCGCCCCGCCGTACCGAGAAGCCGATCCCGTGGAGCACGCGTCGGCGGCGCCCGAAGCCGAGCGGAAACTCCTTGGTGACCCCCTCGAGTCGAACGATCTCAGAGTCCACGCCCACCCCGCGCCTCCCTCCTTCGGTGCTGCTCGATCAAGCGGCGGCGGTGCGCCTGTTCCCGAGCGTGGATGTGCAGCTCGTAGCGGCCGTTGTACCAGCTCGAGACGATCCGGCCCGTCTCCGGGTCGATCACCCACTCCCAACCGTGAATCTCCGGAGGCAGCTCGGCCAGCACCGGGTCCGGGGGCTCGAGCAGCTCCTCCACCCGGGTGATGTCGCGACCGCGCCGGCGCCGGAACTCCTCCCGGGCCGCATCCAGGAAGCGGGCCCGCCGCTCCGTCTCGATCTCGTCGAGGGCCTTCTCGTACTCGGCGCGGGCGTAGGGGTCGTCGGTGGACTCGATCAGGGTCTCGAGGAAGCCGGCCGCGACCTCGAGGTCGCGCCCTCCCGACCGGAGCCGCGCCACCAGCCTCCCGAGGTAGAGCGGCGCTCCCTCGAGCCCGATCGCCGTGGAGAGGATCTCGGCGCCGCGCTCCTGCTCGCCGAGGTAGTAGTAGTGGTTGAAGGCGAGGTAGAAGCGCATCCGCCAGTCGTCGGGGTGGATCTCGATGCCCCGCTCGAGGAGCCGGTTGGCGAGGTCGACGTTCTCGAGGGTGTCGGTCAGCCAGATGGCGGCGAAGTGGTACGGGTGGAGGACGTAGGGGTCGAGGGTGGTGACCACGTCCACCAGGTGGCCCAGGACGGAGGTGTGCGCGTAGGGATCGACGGC
>JALSIO010000161.1 GCA_026989995.1 Myxococcales bacterium | reverse complement strand
CGGCCCTTCGGAGATCCCGCTCCGGGGCGCCCTGATCCGGCCGGCGCTCCGCACCCGACCGGGGCCCGCCCCCCGGCAGGGGCTGGCTCGGGGAACTTCCCGGCCGTCCGCGCGGGACCCGCGGCCGTGGCACCCGGCGGCCGGGGAAGGGTAGACTCGAGCCTTCCCGGGGATTCTCCCCCGAACCGGGGACCGCGATCCATGTTTCCGCAGCGACCCGCCCGTCCTCCCGCGGAGGAACGCCCGCCCTGCCGCGCCCGCCCCACCGGTCTTCCCCGTGGGGTATCCGAATTGACCGCAGCCGTCGCGCTCGCCGCGCTCCTCCTGGCGCTTCCGGCCTCCGCCTCGCGGGCGGAGGAGGAGCTGGTCGACGGAATCGCCGCCCAGGTGGGAAACGACATCGTGCTGCTCTCCGAGGTGCTGCAGATCGCGGCCCCGCTCGAGGCGGAGATCCGGAAGGCCGGGGGGACGGACCACGACGTGGAGGTCGCCCGCCAGGAGGTGCTCGAGCGGCTGATCGAGCGCCGGCTCATCGAGCAGGTGGTCCGCCGGGCCGAGCTCGAGGCCAGCGATGCCGAGGTGGACGAGGCGGTGGACCAGATCGCGAAGCAGCACGGCCTCTCGCCCGAGGAGCTGCGCCGCACCGTGGAGGCACAGGGACTTTCCTACGACGAGTACCGCGACCGAATCCGAAGCGAGATCCAGCACCAGAAGATCCTCTCCCTGATGGTGGCCTCGCGGGTCGAAGTGGAGGAGGACGAGGTCCGCCGGCTCTACGAGCAGCGCTTCGGGGACCAGCCCACCTCCGGGGTGGAGGCCCACCTGCGCCACATCCTGGTGAGCTTCGGCGAACCCACCGGCCGCAGCCCCGAGGAGGCCTGCGCCCGCGTCGAGGAGGCCCGGCGGCGCATCCTCGCCGGCGAGGACTTCCGCCACGTGGCCGAGGAGATCTCGGAAGTGAGCCCCGAGCGGGGCGGCGACGTGGGGTGGGTGCACCTCGGGAGTGTCGCCGACTGGATGGCCCCCGTGACCTCCCTCGAGGAGGGCCAGCTGAGCGAGGTCCTGCGCGCCCCCTTCGGCTGCAATCTGCTCCAGGTGGTCGAGCGGCGCGAGTGGAAGCCCATCACCTACGAGGAGGCCCGCCCGGGCCTCTACGCCGAGCTCTTCGAACGCGCCACGGAGGAGGCCTACCGGGAGTGGATCGAGGGGCTTCGCGCCCAGGCCTTCATCGACCGCAAGGGCCTCGTCGAGCGGGTTCCACCCCAGGTGGCCGCACCGCCGCCTGGTGGCGCGGGCAGCGCCGCTGCGGCGGACGCCTCGGGCGCCGCGCGGAGCGCAGACGCGGTGCTCGCGCGCTGATGCCCGCCCGGGCGTGACCGACCGCGTCGCGAAGGGGGCCCCGGGGCGCAACGCGATGCACCGCGCCCGCGAAGGCCCGCCCGCGCCCCGGCCGGCGGATGCCGCGACCGGCCGGCGGGGCCCCGCCGCGCCGAGCGCCGCGGGTGGCGCCCCGGCGGAGTCCCCGGCGCCGGGGGCTCGCCCCGACTCCGCCCGCCACATCGAGATCCGCGGCGCCCGCGAGCACAACCTCGCGGGCTTCGACCTCTGCCTCCCCCGCGACCGGCTGGTCGTGATCACCGGTCCGTCCGGCTCCGGGAAGAGCTCGCTGGCCTTCGACACGCTCTTCGCCGAGGGGCAGCGCCGCTACGTCGAATCCCTCTCGCCCTACGCGCGCCAGTTCCTGGAGCAGCTCGGAAAGCCCGACGTCGACTCCATCGAAGGCCTCTCTCCGGCCATCGCCATCGAGCAGCGGAACCTCTCCCGCAACCCGCGCTCCACTGTCGGCACCATCACCGAGATCCACGACTACCTGCGTCTGCTCTACGCCCGCCTCGGAATCCCGCACTGCTGGCGCTGCGGGCGAGCCATCGAGAGCCAGACCCTCGAGCAGATGGCCGAGCGGGTGCTGGCCCTGCCGGAGGGCACCCGGGTGCAGGTGCTGGCGCCCGTGGTGCGGGGGCGCAAGGGCGCCTTCCGGAGCGAGCTTGAGGCGTGGCGGCGGCAGGGCTTCGTGCGGGCGCGCATCGACGGCGAACTCCGGGACCTCGCCGAGGAGATCGAGCTCGCGCCCCGGCGCAACCACGAGATCGCCATCGTGGTGGACCGGCTCGTGGCGCGCGCCGATGCCCGCAGCCGCATCGCGGAGTCCATCGAGGCCGCCGCCGGCCTCGCCGAGGGGCTCGTCGAGATCGACGTCGGTCCCGGCGAGCAGACCTGGCTCCTCTCCGAGCGCTCCGCCTGCGTGGAGTGCGGGATCTCCTTCCCGGAGATCAGCCCCCGGCTCTTCTCCTTCAACTCGCCGCAGGGAGCCTGCCCGCGGTGCTCCGGCCTCGGAACGCGTGACCAGCTCGACCCGGAGCGGATCGTTCCCGATCCCTCGCGCTCCCTCGCGCGGGGCGCCATCGGGCCCTGGAGCGGGCGCCACGGCTCACCGTACTACCGCCGCCTCCTCGAGAGCGTCGCCTCGCACCTCGGCATCTCGATGGAGACACCGTGGTCGGACCTTCCCGAAGAGGCGCGCCACCTGATCCTCCACGGCCGACCCGGCCTCAAGATCCCCTTCGAGGTGGAGCGAGAGGGCCGCACCGTGCGCCTCGAGCGGGAATGGGACGGTGTGGTGGGGGAGCTGCTGCGGCGCGCACGCGCCGCCTCCGAGGGGGGCTTTCCCGACGAGCTCGCGCGCTACGTCTCACCACACCCCTGTCCCGAATGCGGGGGTACGCGGCTCCGGGAGGAGGCGCGGAGCGTCGAGCTCGGCGGCCTCGGAATCCACGAGCTGTGCGCGCTCCCGCTCCCGAAGGTGGCCGCGCACCTCCGGGGCCTCGCCTTCACCGGCTCCGCGGAGGCCGTGGCCGGGCCGATCCTGAAGGAGATCGAGGGAAGGCTCCACTTCCTCGGCGAGGTCGGCCTCGACTACCTCACCCTCGACCGGGCGAGCGCCACCCTCTCCGGAGGCGAGGGGCAGCGGATCCGGCTCGCCACGCAGGTGGGCTCGGGGCTCGTCGGCGTGCTCTACATCCTCGACGAGCCGTCCATCGGGCTGCACGCCCGGGACACGAAGCGCCTGCTCGCGACCCTCCTCCGCCTGCGCGACCTCGGCAACACCGTCCTCGTGGTGGAACACGACGAAGCCACCATCCGCGCAGCCGACCACGTGGTCGACATGGGGCCCGGCGCCGGCATCCACGGCGGCCGGGTCGTCGCGACCGGAAGCCCGGATGAGGTGGCGGCGCACCCCGACTCGCCCACCGGCGCCTGGCTCTCCAGACGCCGCCGCATCCCGGTGCCGCGAAGGCGCCGACCGGGCACGGGCGCGGTGCTCGAGCTCCTCGGGGCCGCCGAGCACAACCTGAAGGAGATCGACCTCCGGCTGCCGCTCGGCACCTTCACGGTGGTGACCGGCGTCTCCGGCTCGGGCAAGTCGACCCTGGTGGAGGACACGCTCAAGCGCGCCCTCGCCCAGCATCTCCACGGCGCCTCCGAGGTCCCCGGCCGCCACCGCGCGCTCCGCGGTGTCCACCACCTCGACAAGGTGGTCGACGTGAGCCAGGCCCCCATCGGCCGGACTCCGCGCTCGAACCCCGCCACCTACACGGGCGTCTTCGACGGCATCCGCCAGCTCTTCAGCCGGGTGCCCGACGCCCGGGTGCGGGGCTACGGGCCGGGGCGCTTCTCCTTCAACGTCAAGGGCGGCCGCTGCGAGTCCTGCCGGGGCGATGGGATCCTGCGGATCGAGATGCACTTCCTGCCGGACGTCTTCGTCACCTGCGACGCCTGTGGTGGCCGCCGCTACAACCGGGAGACCCTCGAGATCCGCTACCGCGGCCGGAACATCGCCGAGGTCCTCGACATGACCGTCGAGGAGGCGCTCGCCTTCCTCGAAAACGCGAGCGCGGTGCGGCGGCCTCTTCAGACGCTTCACGACGTGGGCCTCGACTACATCCACCTCGGCCAGCCGGCCACCACGCTCTCGGGCGGCGAGGCCCAGCGGATCAAGCTCGCCCGGGAGCTCTCCCGCCGGAGCACCGGGCGAACCCTCTACATCCTCGACGAGCCGACCACCGGCCTGCACCTCGCCGACGTCGAGAAGCTCCTCGAGGTGCTCTTCGCCCTCGTCGACCGCGGCAACACCGTCCTCGTGATCGAGCACCACCTCGACGTGATCAAGTGCGCCGACTTCGTCGTCGACCTCGGCCCCGAAGGGGGGCAGGGAGGCGGTCGCATCGTCGCGGCGGGCACCCCGGAGGAGGTCGCCGCGGCCCCCGGAAGCCACACCGGCCGCGCCCTGCGCGAGGTGCTTGGCGGCTGAGCGCCCCTCGGGTGCCCGCGCGCCCGGCCCGGCCCCCCGCGGCCCCGCCGCCCGGACCCGGTCGCGGACGGGCCGCAGCTTGAATGTGCTTGTCCATATATACGTGAACTGTGAACTGATATATTGCCATGGCCGGCTCCGACGAAGCCCTCTTCCACGCGCTCGCCGACCCGACCCGGCGGCGGTGTCTGGTGCTGCTCGCGGAGGCCGGCGAGCTGTGCGTGTGCGAGCTCACCCATGCCCTCGGCGCGGTGCAGCCCAAGGTTTCGCGCCACCTCGCGGTGCTGCGCAAGGCGGGGGTCGTGGCCGGCCGACGCGACGGCACGTGGATCTACTACCGCCTGCACCCCGAGCTGCCGGTGTGGGCGGTCGCGGTCGTCGCCGCAGCGGCGCACGGTCTGCGGGATCTCTCCCCCCATCGCGAGGACCGGGCCGCGCTCGAGGCGATGGCAGACCGCCCGAGCCTGCGCTGCTCGGCCTGCGCCGGCCCGGCCACCGATGCACGAACCCT
>JALSIO010000160.1 GCA_026989995.1 Myxococcales bacterium | reverse complement strand
CGAGCCGAAGGCGTACACGGACTGGTCGAGGACCTGCGCGAGCCCCTGCACCAGCAGGACCTGGGCCGCGAAGGTCCCGAACCCCGAGAGGGCCGCGAGCCCCGTGAGGCTCCGGCGGGCGCGGTCCGCGGGGACGGGCTCCTGCCCGGCGCCGCGGCGCGGGCGCGGGGACCGTGCGGCGGCGGGGCGGGGCACCGGGGTCCGGCGCGCTGCGAGGAGGACGGTCGCGCCCACGGCGGCCGAGAGGCCGGCCCCCGCCCACGCCGTCGCGCGCAGCCCGATCCACTCCGGGAGCAGGAAGGCCGCCGCCGCCGCGCCACCCGCCGCGCCGAGCAGGTGGGCCGCGTAGAGCGCCGCCCCCTTCGAGCCGAGCTCGGCCCGGGCGCGGAGACCGGCTGCGCCGATCAGCGGCAGGGTGGCGCCGAAGGCGATGGAAGCCGGCAGCGTCGCGAACAGGGCGACGCCGAAGCGGGCGAGGAGCAGGACGCCCGGGCTGTGCCGAAGGCCGTCGTAGACGGCGGCGAGCAGCCGCTCCCCCCCAGCGAGCAGCAGGGGAACCACCGCGGCCGCGGCCCCCGCGAGCAGCTCGACGGCGCCGTAGGCGCGGAGGGGACGGTCGAGGCTGCGGCTGCGCGCAGCCGCCGCGGCCGCCCCGAGGGCGTGGCCCACGAGAAAGGCCAGCAGGGTCGCCGCGGCTGCCGGGGCCGTCGCCCCCACCGCGAGCCGCAGCCACTGCATCCACACCGTCTCGGCGATCAGCGCCGCTGCGCCCGACGCGAAGAAGAGCGCCCCGAGAAACGGGAGCCGGCCCGCGCCCAAGGCGGCCCTACAGGCGGCCGAGCTCGCGGAGGAGGGACTCGGCGCGTGGCACGTCCTCCGGGACGTCCACGGGGGCGCCGCGCCAGTCCACCGCGGCCACGGCGATGGCATGGCCGTGCTCGAGGGCGCGAAGCTGCTCGAGCCCCTCGGCCCGTTCGAGGGGGGTCGGGGGGAGCGATACGTACTCGAGCAGGAAGGGCCTCCGGTAGGCGTACACACCGACGTGCTGCAGGAGCGGCGGCCCCTCCGACCCGGCTGCGGCCCACGGAATGGGGCTCCTCGAGAAGTAGAGCGCCCGGCCCCGGCGGTCCACCACCACCTTGACCCGGTTGGGGTCCGTCCCGGCACCGGGGTCGGCAGGGTGCGCGGCGGTGGCGATGGCCGCACCGGGGTCGGCGAGCAGTGCCTCCACCACGGCGTCGATGACGCCTCCGTCGATCGCGGGCTCGTCCCCCTGCACGTTCACGACCACGTCGTCGGGGAGCTTCCGCGCGACCTCCGCGAGCCGGTCCGTCCCGGTCGGGTGGTCCGGCGACGTGAGGACGGCGGGGATTCCCCGCTCGCGACACACCTTCTCGATGCGGGGGTCGTCGGTGGCCACGATCACGTCGCGCAGTCGCCGGGAGCGCCGGGCACCCTCGACCACCCACGCGATCATGGGGCGATCCCCGATCCGGGCCAGGGGCTTTCCCGGAAAGCGCGAGCTCGCGTACCGGGCGGGTACCAGGCCCACGATCTGCATGGCCCGCAGGGTACCCGAAGGGTACATTCCCCGCAGATGGCGACCGCGCCCCCCCACCGCCTGCGCCGCGTCCTGACCGTCTCGTCGAACAAGGGCGGGGTGGGCAAGACCACCGTCGCCGCCCATCTCGCCCTCTACATCCGGGCCCTGCTCGAAGACCTGCCCGTGCTCGTGGTCGGCCTCGACGACCAGCAGACCCTCGACCGGTTCTTCGCCCTCGGCGAGCTCCGCCCCGAGCAGGGCAACCTCAAGCATGCCATCGCGGAGCGCTCCTTCGACCGCGTCCTCCGCCTCGGGCAGTACGGCATCCACTTCGTCCCTTCGCCTCCCGACACGGCCCTGATCAAGGCCCGCGCCACGGATCCGGCGCTGCTCGGGCGCGTGCTCGACCACACCGACTTCGAGGGCCTCGTCATCTTCGACACCAAGAGCGACCTCGAAGCCCTGACCCGGTCTGCGATCCACGCTTCGGATCGGGTGATCGTGCCCGTCGCGGACCGGGCGTCGCTCCTCGAGGCGGAGCGCGTGCTCGCACTCGCCGGCGGTCGCGGCCGGCTTCTGCTCACCCTCGTGGATCGGCGCTCGAGGGGGGCGGGCGAGGTGGTCTCGACGGCCGAGCAGCTCGAGCGGGAGATCGAGCGGCGGGGGCTCCCCCGCTACCGCACCACCCTCTCGCGGAGCCCACGGGTGGAGGCGCTTCTCTCCGGCGGCCCCCGGCCGCTGTCGATCCTCCACCACGGGGCCGGAACCGCCGTGCACCGCGAGCTGCGGCTGCTCGCCGAGGAGGTGATCGACGAGCTCGGGCTCGACGCCGCTGCGCCGGCTCGCCCGCGGCGGGCGCCGCGCACCCGGCGGGGCGAACCGGCAGGCCTCGTCGCCGGCATCGCCGGTGTCATCCGCCGCAGCCTGGGCGGACGCCCTGGAGGGCGCGCCGCCGCGATCTCGCCGCGGAATGGGAGGAGCTCATGAACACGTTCGGCATCCTTTGCGGAGGCGGGCCCGCGCCCGGGTTGAATGGCGTCATCGCGGCGGCCACGCGCGCGGCGCGGCTTCGCGGCGCGCGGGTGATCGGCATCCTCGACGGCTTCGCCCACCTGATGAAGGGCGAAACCGGCCACGTGCTCGAGCTCGACGAGGGGGCGGTGGAGGGAATCCACCTGCGCGGTGGATCGATCCTGCGCACCTCCCGGGCCAACCCGACCCGCCGGGAGGAGGATCTCCGCCGGGTGGTGGAGGCCCTCGGTGGGCTCGGCGTCGATTCCCTGATCACCATCGGAGGCGACGACACGGCGTTCTCGGCCCGGCGTGTCGCCGAGGCGGCCGGTGGCCGGATCCGCGTCGCCCACGTGCCGAAGACCATCGACAACGACCTGCCGCTTCCGCCGGGCATTCCGACCTTCGGCTTCGAGACGGCGCGCGAGCACGGGACCACCGTGGTGGAGCGGATCGCCGAGGATTGCAGGACGACCGGCCGCTGGTTCTTCCTGATCCTGATGGGTCGCCAGGCCGGTCACCTGGCCCTCGGCGTGGGCAAGGCCGCCGGTGCCGCGGTCACACTGATCCCCGAGGAGTTCCCGGGCGGGAAGATCCGCCTCGACGACGTGGTGCGCATCCTCGAGGGGGCCATCGCCAAGCGCCTGGCCCTCGGACGCCCCGACGGCGTGGCGGTCATCGCCGAAGGCATCGCCGAGCGGCTCGAGGAATCCGACCTCGAACTCCTGAAGGAGATCCCGCGCGACGAGCACGGCCACATCCGCCTCGCGGAGGTCCCCCTCGGGCGCATTCTGCGCCGGGCCGTGGCGGATTCCTTCGCCCGGCGGGGCATCTCGGTGAAGCTCGGCGACAAGGACGTCGGCTACGAGCTCCGGTGCGGCTACCCGACCGCCTTCGACCGCGACTACACCCTCGATCTCGGGGTGGGCGCCGTCGAGGCACTGTTCGCCGGCCGCTCGGCCGTGATGGTCACGCGGCGGGAGGAGCGGATCGAGCTCGTGCCCTTCGAACGCCTCATGGATCCGGAGAGCGGGCGGACGCGCGTCCGGGGCGTGGATGTGAAGGGCGATTCCTACCGCGCCGCCCGCCTTCTGCAGGTGCGGGTCGAGGCCGAGGACCTCGCGGACCCGCAGCGCCTCGCCGCCATCGCCCGGGCCGCTGGGCTCACCCCCGAGGAGGCCCGTGTCCGCTTCGCGCCGATCGGCCAGGAGGCGGGCGGGCGCGCGTGAGCGAGACCGAAGCCGAAGAACCGGCCGCCGCAGCCGTCCGGCTGCGCAATCCCTGGTGGATCCCTCCCTTCCTCGGGCGCGTCCCGGCGGGCGTGGAGGCCGGCCACCTCCGGGTCCTCGGCGCGGTGGCCCTCGCACTCTTCTTCGAAGAGTACGACCTCGCGATGCTCACCAACGCGCTCAAGTTCATCGCCGAGGATCTCGGCATGGCGGAGGCGTCGCTTCCCACCTACCTCGGGGTGGTCCGTCTCGGTGCGCTGCCCGCGCTCTTCCTGATTCCCCTCGCGGACCGTTTCGGGCGGCGTCGGATCTTCCTGCTCTCCCTCGCCGGCTCCGGGATCGTCACCTTCCTGACCGCCTTCTCGCGAACACCCGCGGAGTTCGTGTTGCTGCAGATGTGCTGCCGGGCCTTCTTCGTCGCCGGCTCGGCCGTCTCGGTCGTCATGATCAGCGAGGAGTTCCCCGCCCGCAGCCGCGGCTGGGGAATCGGCATGCTGGCCGCGCTCGGGGTGTCCGGCCACGGCTTTGCGGCCCTGCTCTTCTCGCAGATCGATTTCCTTCCCTTCGGGTGGCGCTTCCTGTACGCGGTGGGCATCGTGCCGGTGGTCTTCCTGCCGCTTTTCGCCGCGCGCCTCCGGGAGACCCGCCGTTTCGAAGCCCACCGGGCGGGACTCGGTGCAGAGGATGGTGGAGGCGGCGTCCTCGGCGCGCTCGCGCCCGCGTTCCGCCTCGCCCGGCATCATCCCCTGCGCGCGGTCGGGATCACGCTCACCGCGGGTGTGGCCTCGCTCGGAATGATCGCCGCCTTCCAGTTCACCAGCTACTACGTCCTCAAGGTCCATGGCTGGAGTCCGGGCGACTATGCGCTCATGGTGCTCGTCGGCGGCGGCGTGGGGATCATCGGGAACGTGGTCGCGGGCCACCTCGGAGACGTGGTGGGACGCCGTCGGGTGGGCTTCCTCGTCCTGGCAGCCTTCCCGCTCTTCGTGACGCTTTTCTACCGCGCACCGGGGTTCCTGGTGCCGCTCGCCTTCGTCGGCTTCGTCTTCTGCAGCAGCGCCGGGCGCACCATCCTCCGGGCCTTCTCCACCGAGCTCTTTCCCACCTCCCAGCGCGGCACG
>JALSIO010000159.1 GCA_026989995.1 Myxococcales bacterium | reverse complement strand
CGCCGGGTCGGACGAGCACCCCGGCGCCGCAGAGCGCCCTTCCGGACCGGAACGACGACCGTTCCACGAGGGCCGCCAGCGTCGGGAAGCCCTCCGAGTCGGAGAGGTGGAGGCCGCCGCCGCGCAGGGCGCGATTCCGTCGGAGGTCCGAGTCGCGAAGCGCGAAGGTGACGCCCGGTCCCGACCCGGTCTCCCACACGGCGATCGCCCCGCCGTTCGGCGCCCGGTTGCCTTCCAGGACGGAGCGGGAGACCACGAGGCTGCTGGGACCGAAGAGATAGGTCCCGCTCCGGACCGAGAGGGCGCCTCCCCGGAGCCCGGCGCGGTTGTCCTGGAAGACGCTGCGGAGGATCGTCGCCTCGTTGCCCAGCCGCCCGGTGAGCACGGCCCCCCCGTCCCCCTCGGCCGTGTTGGCCACGAAGGTGCTGTCCCGCACGACCAGGGTTCCGTAGAAGCCGCCGTGCTCCACCGCGCCGGCCGGCCCGAACGCGCGGTTCTGGTGAAAGGTCGAGCGCTCGATCTCCAGCACGGCCCCCACGGAGTTCTTCAGGTAGACGGCGCCGGCCCGAGCGGCCAGGTTGTTCCGAAAGGCCGTTGCCCGAAGGAGGACCTGGGCCCCGGAGAACCCGGATGGCAGCCACAACCCGCCGACGGCGATCGCGCCCCCGGCGCCGATGGCGCGGTTCTCGATGAACTCGCTTTCGTCCACGCGGAGCTCGGCGGTCTCCGATCCCAGCCGGATCGCGCCGCCCGCGGCTTCCGAGGCCTTCGCCAGGTTGTCCCGGAAGGAGCTGCGCCGCACCGAGACGGGACCCACGGCGGCGAGCGCCCCGCCGCTGTCGGCCTGATTCCCCACGAAGGTGGTGTCCTCGACGGTCACCGACTCCGAACCCCAGACGGCCCCGCCGCCGGCCGGCCAGCCGAGCGAGAGGGGCAGGGCGCGGTTCTCCCGGAAGGACGAGTTCCGGATCTGGAGCGAGGCCTCGACCGCCACCGCGCCCCCGTACACCATGCCGGGTGTCTCCGGGGTCCCCTGGACCTGGTTGCGGAGGAAGGCCGTTTCGACCAGGACCGTGGGTCCCTGCGACCGGAGGGCGCCGCCCCGTCCGAAACCCAGGGCATCGGAGAGGGTGACCCCCCGGAGCTCGAGGGGCGCGCCCGTGTGGTGGTCCAGGATCCGGCCGAAGGGGCAGAGCTGGCGGATCTCCGACTTCTCGCCCACGAGAACCAGCGCGTGGGCGTCCGTGTGGTCGAGGTCACCGACCCCGGTGAGGTCCTCCTCCCCGCCCGGTTCTCCCCCGCACTGCGCAAGTTCGTGGACCGCGCCCGGGATGAGGTGGATCTCCGTGTCCACGCCATCGGTGTTCGCGAGCTTGACGGCGTCCCGGAGGGTGACCTCGCCCGGAGCGCCCTCGTCGAGGGGCGTCGTGACCTCGATCACGACCGCAGCGCGCACCGGGGGCGCGGCGGAGATCGCGATCCAGAGCCCGGCCGCGAGGGCGGCCCGACGACGAGCCCGTCCGCATTCCCCCGCTCCCCGGGAGGGCCGGGTCTCCGCCCCCACCCGACCTACTCCGGTCCGCACGGGGTTCCGTCGGGGCAGACCCCATCCGTGCTGCAGACGAGAGCCGCGCCGGTCTGGCTGCACGCGCACTCGCCCTTGGGGCAGGATGCGTGGCAGGGCCCGCAGTCGAGGGTCCCGCCGCAGCCGTCCGGCCACAAACCGCACTCTCCCACCGGGCAGGCGAGCGGTTCGCAGGGGCAGGATTCCACGTGTCGGGGAGGGAGCTCGGCAGCGGAGGCCACGCCCCAGCAGCCTCCGGAGCCGTCCACGCGGTAGGCGTCGAGCTCGAAGCTCCCGCCGAGCACGCAGCCGTCGAGGGTGCCTTCGCACTGGGCGATCGTCTGCGGGTTGTCTTCCCACTCGTTCGCACATTCGTCGTAGGTGCAGTGGTGGAGGACGACATCGAGGTCGGGCGTCACCGGCTCGCCGGCGAGAACGGCCTCCGGGATGGGCGCCCCGTCGCAGATCACGCGGTCGAGGTACCACTCGCCGAAGGGCAGCGGCCCTTCCGGCTCGAGCAGGACGCCGCCCGGGTCGAAGGTCGCGATCCGGGCGGTCACGTTGAACATGGTGCGCACGTGGTTGACGCCGATGAACCCGAGCGGGTAGAACGCCGCCGGCCCCCGCGCCCCCGGCTCCGCCAGGAGCTCGCCCAGGTTCGAGATGCAGGGGTTGACGCCGTCGGTGCACGCGAGGTCCCTCCGCGCTCCCTTCGCGAGGCGGCCGGCCGCGTGGAACGGAAGATCCTCCGCACGGGGCCAGCGATCCGCGAACCGGTTCCATTCCCGCACCTTCTTCTTGATCTTGTTCCTGCACCACCACTCTTCTGGCCATCCGAGCGCCTGTTTGCAGGCTTGCACGGCGATGTTCAGGAGCGGTCCGTCCTCGGCGATGAAGGGATCGATCTGGGCATACACGCCCTCGCGGCAGTCCCGCCACCAGTCCGATCGGACGAGGCTCGCTCCGCCGCAGTGGGAGAGGTCGATCTGGTAGTCGAAGGGCTCCTTCAGAGCCTCGAAGAGAAAGTCGACGAAGCGCTCGCCCTCCTGATGCGAGACGAAGAGCGCCCCGGCCATTTCCGCGGTGAGCTTGGACCGCATGCGCTGGAGGGCCTGGCGGACGCCGGGTCCCAGGTCGGCAATCGTGTCGAGGTTCAGGTGGAGCACCCGCGCCGCCGGGTCGTAGATCGGGGGGGGCGGGTCCGGGTTGAGGAAGCTGTCGAAGACATCCTCTGCGGTGAGCTCCTCGGGATCGATGGGCGGATCGATCTGGCCCGCGAGGCGGCGGAAGATCCCGGCCATCACCGTGTCGCGTTCGAGGATGCGAGCGAGCTGCCCCGGTCCGTTGTGGCCGAGGGTCGCCCCGAAGAAATACATCTGGTAGTCGGAGAGGTGGGCTTCGTCCGACGGGTACGGAACATCCCAGAGTCCGGCGCCGATGAGCCCGATGGGAGCCACCGGAACGGGCCCCTCGGCCCACCGACGTTGCATGGCCTTCGAGGTCACCGCCAGCAGGCGCGGCGCCTGGGCGAGGCGGAACAGGCGCGCGAAGGCCTTCTGGATGGGCACGTCCTCGAGGAGGGTCCCGCCCGGGGAGACGTCGCTCGGCTCGTGCATGACCGTGTCGGCGACCACCGAGCCGCCGATGGGGGAGGCCACGGCGGTGGCCCGGGTCAGGCGGGAGGCGATGAAGGCCGCGTCGGGATCCTCGGCGGTGTGGGAGAGGATCCAGGAGACGACGAGGCCGCCGGCGCTCTGGCCGTGGAGGTAGACCCGAACCGGCTCGCCCGCCTCCGCGTCCCGCGCCTCGATCTCCTGGCGGATCGGACCGGTGACGCGCGCCAGGGTCTCGAGGTCCATCGTCCACGGACTCGAACCGTCCCAGCGTCCGTAGAGGACGTCGCATCCGGCGGCCCGGAGCGGGTGGACGAAGGCCTCTTCCGGCCGACGTGGCTCCGATCCCCGGGGCGGCGTGAAGATCAGCTGGTGGAGGCCCAGCTGGACCTCGTGGGGGTCCCCAGGGACGTCGAGGCTGTTGGCGTTCTTGTCGAGTCCGTGGAAGTAGACGAAAAGGCAGGGCGCGACGGGGGCGCCGTCGGGGCACATGCCCGTGCCGGTGGCGTCGAGCCCGACAGGGGCGATCTCCTGGCGGGACCCCGCGGGCGGACGGGTGGGATCCCCCGGGGTCGTTCCGACGCCCCTCGTCGCCATCTGTTCCGCGAGGCCGGCGCCGAAGACCCCGAGGTCGGCGGTGGCGGGGAGGGTGGCGAGGAGCACGCCGGCGGCCAGGGCCGGGAGGGCGGGGGCCGCCCGCCCCGCGCGACCTCCAGGCCACGCTCGTCTCCGGGAGCGACCTCCGCGGTGCTCCGGGCTGCGAATGCAGAATCGCCGTTCGAGGTCCCCCATGCCGAACATCCTCCCTCCCCCGGATCTTCCGGTCCCGGGCGCTGCCGGTCCGATCCGCGCCGGGGTTCCGCACCTCCGGATCCGCCTCCGGGTGGCTCGGGCCTGCCGCGAGGGCGGGATCCGGAAGCGGACCAGCCCCTTCTACCAAAAAACGAGTAAAAGCTCACTAAAAAAAGGCGACCAATCCCGTCGTCGGCCTCCCCGCAGGTGAGGCGGAGGGGCTCGTGCGCTGCTCCCACGCCGGCATTCCCCTGCGACCTGCACCGCCGCCGAGACTCCCCCGGGTCACCGACTTCCGGGCGCGAGCCGTGGCGCTGCTAGCCTCGGATCGCGATGGGTGGTGTCGACCGCGTGGATCCCTACGAGGAGCGTCTGGTGCGGCCCCGAGGCCGGGCCATCCGGATGCGGCGCACGGCGCGCGGCTGGTCCCCCCGCGAGCTGGCCGCTGCCATCGTCGCCCGGAGCCTCCGTGCGAGCGGGCGCCCCGAAGCCGTCGCCCCGAGCCTCCTCTGGTCGATGGAGGAGCGGGAGGAGCCGGTGCCCTACCGGGTCCTCTGCCTGGTGGCCGCGGGCCTCGATTGCGATCCGGTGGATCTGCAGGCCTTCGACGGCGAGGCGGGCCCATAGGCCGCCCCGGCGGGCGCAGCCCGGGGGGAGGCGGTCCGTGCCGCCGGGCGGCGCACCCCGGGTGGGGTGCGATCGGGGCGCTGGCGTGCCTCACGACCTCCTGTGCCCTCGTCCCCGGGCTTCCGGAGCGGCCCGCCGGCATCGCGCTCCGGGCCGAGCGCGCCTGCGGCCTTCCGCTGCGGCGGCCGGTCGAGGTGGCAACGGTGGCGCCGGGGGAGGTGGCCGAGCTCCTCGCCGCCGAGCTCGACGGTGTCCTGCCGCGGGTGCATCTGCGCCGGCAGGGCCGGCTGCTCGGATGGCTGGGGTTGGTTCCGCCGGGGACC
>JALSIO010000158.1 GCA_026989995.1 Myxococcales bacterium | reverse complement strand
GTTGCGGGGGATGAGCAAAAATCGCCGCAACTCTCCGTGGAGTGGCCGTTCCGGGCTGCCGGCAGGCCACCCTTCGCCCGCAGGCAGGGCACCGGCAGGCTTTCGGCATCTCGCTTGCAGCAGGCCTCGGCAGCCGCGGCCAGTGGTCGCAGGCGAGGACTCGCGCACGGGACGGGGCCCGCGTCGGCTCCCCCGGCCGGAAGGAAGGGTGGGATCATGGGGCTCCGGGTCAATACCAACGTCGCGTCCATCAACGCCCAGCGGAACCTCCAGAACACGACCAACCGCCTGGGGCGTTCGCTCGAGCGCCTGTCGTCCGGGCTTCGGATCACCCGGGCCAGCGACGACGCGGCCGGGCTCGCCATCTCGGAGAAGTTCCGCGCCGAGATCCGGAGCCTGCAGCAGGCCCAGCGCAATGCGAACGACGGGATCTCGCTCCTCCAGGTGGCGGAGGCGGCGCTGAACGAGACCTCGAGCATCCTGATCCGCCTCCGGGAGCTGGCCATCCAGTCTGCGAACGGCACCCTGGGTTCGGCCGAGCGCCAGGCGCTGAACGGGGAGTTCCGCGACCTCATCAACGAGATCAACCGCATCGCCGAGGTCACCGAGTTCAATGGAATCAACATCCTGAACAGCGCCGGGGTGAGCATCACCTTCCAGGTGGGGACCGAGAACACCTCGAACGACCGCATCACGGTCTCCGGCGCGAACGCGCGCGCCAGCAGCTTCGGCCTCGACACCTCCGTCAACATCCTCACCCAGTCGGCGGCCCGGGGAGTGCTCGGAACCCTCGACAGCGCCGTGCAAACCGTGGCCTCCCTGCGAGCCCGCTTCGGGACCGCGCAAAACCGCCTCGAGGCCACCATCCGTTCCATCGCCGTGGCCGTGGAGAACACCTCTGCGGCCGAGTCGCGGATCCGCGACGTGGACGTGGCCAGCGAGACCGCCGAGCTCACCCGCAACCAGGTCCTGCAGCAGGCCGGGGTCGCCGTCCTGTCCCAGGCCAACCTGAGCACCCAGATCGCGCTGCAGCTCCTCCAGCCGTAGCTCCGGGCCGACCGGGCACGGCCTCACCCCGCCACGCCGGGCCCGGGCCGGCGTTTCCCCAACGCCCGGGCGGAGGACCCCCTCTCGCTCGCTCCGCTCGAGTTCCGGCGCGCCCGATGGCGGCCGGCGCGCGGGTGACGCGGAGCGTCCCGTCGTTTCCCCGGGAAGGCGCGCGGTCCGTCACTTCTGCGGCTCCGGTGCGCGTCCCCGTGCCGGTCCGGGGCGCGGAAGGCCGTCGGCATCCCGCCGGTTGCGGCCGTGCAGGCCGTCCCCACATCTCCCGGCCGGTCCGGGTCCACCCAAGACCTGAAGAGATCCGGCAACGGGCTTTTCCCCCCACCCTGGCACCGAGGTTGCACTTCCCGGCGGCCGTCCGGCTCCGCCGGACTGCGGAGGAGTGGTGACGCCCGGGCGGGTGCACCGCAGCTCCTCCGGTGAAGGCCCACCACGGATCGGTGGGCCGGTCGTCACGGAGGATGAGCAATGGGTCTTCGAGTCAACACGAACGTGGCTTCGCTGAATGCGCAGCGGAACCTCGCCAACACCACCAACCGCATCGGGCGTTCCCTCGAGCGGCTTTCCTCGGGCCTGCGGATCAACCGGGCCGGCGACGACGCCGCCGGACTCGCGATCTCGGAGAAGTTCCGGGCCACGATCCGGAGCCTGGAGCAGGCGCAGCGGAACGCCAACGACGGCGTGTCGCTGATCCAGGTGGCGGAGGCCGCGCTCGACGAGGTCAGCAACAGCCTGATCCGGATGCGGGAGCTCGCGGTGCAGTCGGCCAACGGCACGCTCGGGAGTTCGGAGCGCACCGCGCTGCAGGACGAGTTCACCGCGCTCAGAAACGAGATCGACCGCATCGCCGCCACCACCGAGTTCAACGGCATCAGCCTGCTCAACGGGAGCAGCTCGGTGGCCTTCCAGGTGGGCGTGGACGGGACCACCAACGACCGCATCACGGTCAGCAGCGTCGACGCCACCGTCTCGGGCATCGGGGTCGCCGGCCTCAGCATCACGACGGCGGCCAGCGCCCAGGGTGCGCTCGCCACCCTCGACAGCGCCATCAACACCGTGGCCAGCCTCCGGGGAACCCTCGGCGCGGCCCAGAACCGCCTCGAGTCGACCATCCGGTCGCTGGCCGTGGCGGTCGAGAACACCTCGGCGGCCAACTCCCGGATCCGGGACGTCGACGTGGCGGCGGAGACCGCGGCCCTCACCCGGAACCAGGTGCTGCAGCAGGCGGGTGTCGCGGTGCTCGCGCAGGCCAACCTGAGCGGCTCCATCGCCCTCGGGCTCCTGAACTTCTAAGCCCAGGAGCCCCGCGCGCCGATAGAACCGGTAGCGCGGATGCAGGCGCCCGGGCGGGGCGGGGGGGAGCGCCCCCGCCCCGCCTCCCGGCGTCCGACCGCCGCCCCGGGCGGCTGCCGGACGCGGGTTCGGAGGGGCGGGCGCGCGCCACCACGGGGTTGCCAGCGTCATGTCGTCCATCTCCTCCCTGACCCGGCCGAACTTCAGCGGACTCGCCACCGGCCTCGACACCGGGGCCCTGATCGAGGGGCTGCTGCTCGCGGAGCGCCGGCCCCTCGACCTGCTCGAGGAGCGCAGGAGCCGCCTCGAGACGCAGCGGGGCCTGCTCCAGGACCTCAACACCAAGCTCCTCGCCCTGCGGGACGCCGCCCGTGCCCTCGACAACCGCACCGAGCTCGGCACCGGCCCGGCGACCACCGAGGAGCTGCTCGCCACGCGGGTGTCGAGCAGCGACGAGACGGTGGTGGCCGCGACCTCCGACGGCGGGGTCACTCCGGGGACGATCCGCATCGACTCCGTGGGCCAGCTCGCCCGGGTGGGCCGGGAGTTCTCCGCCGCGTTCTCGAGCCAGGACACGGCGCTCGGGCAGAGCGGCACCCTGCAGGTCGACCTCGGAAGCGCCGGCGTCGGCTCCGGGGTCGAGACGCTCTTCACGGTGACCGTGGACGGCACCGACTCGCTGCTCGACATCAAGGACAAGATCAACACCGACGTGGCCAACGAGGGACGGGTCCGTGCCGACGTCGTCTTCGACGGCACCACCTACCGGCTGATGGTCTCGAGCGCGGAGACCGGTCGGGAGAACGAGGTGACGCTCACGCCCTCGGGGCTCACCGACGAGGCCGGGAGCGGCTCGTTCGTGGACGCGAGCCTCGAGCAGACGGCCCAGGATGCCCAGCTCACCCTCTTCGGCGGCCTCTCGGTGACCAGCTCCTCCAACACGGTGACCGACGTGGTGCCGGGGCTCACCCTCGAGCTCAAGAGCACCACCACGACCGGCGTGGACCTCACCGTCGAGATCGACAAGGAGGAGATCGAGTCGCGTCTCCAGGCCCTCGTGGATGCCTACAACGACGTGGTGGACTTCGTCGAGCGCAACAGCGCGTTCGACGAGGAGGAGAACACCCGGGGGGCGCTGGCCGGGGATCCCACGGTGACCTCGGCGCTGCTCTCGGTCCAGCGCATTCTCGCCGGCCGCTACGACGACGGGGACGACACCAACGCCGGGACCTCGCTCGCCGACCAGGTTCAGGGGCTCGCCGAGATCGGAATCTCCTTCGACGCCAACGGGCGCCTCAGCCTCGACGGCGAGAAGCTCGGCGAGAAGCTCGACGAGAATCCGCTCGCAGTGCGGGAGCTCTTCCGGGGCCTCGAGGCGGACGAGATCGATCCCCGACCGGACGGCCTGGCCGCAAGCCTGATCAAGGCCCTCGATCCGCTGGTGCGAAGCGGCGACGGCGTGCTCGCGATTCGGGACCAGAGCTTCCAGTCGCAGCTCGATTCCCTGGCCGACCAGATCGCCAACGCCGAGGCACGCCTGGCCCAGAAGGAGGAGTCCCTGGTTCTGCAGTTCACCCGGCTCGAGACGACCGTCTCGCAGCTGCAGGCCATGTCGGACTTCCTGGGCTCGGTGCGCTTCTAGCCGGGTTCGAGGACGGTGGGGAGGAGGCCCGCCGGACCGCGCGCGCGCGGGGGAGGGACCGGGGGAGGGGAGGGAGCCCCGACCCCGGAGCGACGAGGCGGCCGACCGGGCCGCGCCCTGAGGGAGGGGATGGGCAGCCGCTATCGGGAGATGGAGATCCGGACCGCGAGTCCGGAGATGCTCGTGGTCAAGATGTACGAGGGGGCGATCCGCCAGATCCGCCTGGCGATCGACCACCACCGGGCGGGTCGGATCGGCGAGCGCGGGACGGCGCTCTCGCGCGCCCTCGCGATCCTCTCGGAGCTGCGCCATGCCCTCGACTTCGAGCGCGGGGGAGAGATCGCCAGCAACCTGGACCAGCTCTACCGCTTCCTCAGTGATCGCCTGCTCGAGGCCAACCTGCGCGGCGACGAGGAGGCCCTGCTCTGGTCGGTCGGCATCCTCGACTCGCTCCACGGGGCCTGGGCGGAGATCGCGCGGCGCCCGCCCGAGTCGCGCGCGGCGGCCCGCGGATGAGGGCCTCCGACGCCGCGCGCGCCCTGCTCGAGGCGGCCCGCGAGCTCGGTCGCGTCCTCGAGGAAGGGGCGCTCGACGAGCTGCCCCGCGTCCTCGATCTGCGCCGCGCCGCCTTCGATGCGCTCCGGCCCCACGTGGAAGCCGCGACGCGGGGCGACGCGCGGGCGCCCGCGGAGCTCGCGCCGCTCCTGCGGGAGGTGCTCGAGCGCGATGCCGAGAGCCTGCGGCGTGCGGAGGCGCGCCTGGGGGAGGTGGAAGGCGAGCTCTCCGCCATCCGCCGCACCCGGGAGGCCTTTCGGGCCCTCGGAGCCCGTCCGGTGGAGGAGCCCCGCTTCGTGAGCCGGCGGGCCTGACCGGGCCGCGCAGATCGAAAGCCCGGGCTTTCGATCTGGAAGGCCGCCGCCGACGGGCTCTACCTG
>JALSIO010000157.1 GCA_026989995.1 Myxococcales bacterium | reverse complement strand
TGTCGACCACGGCGCGCGATCCGGCAGGCCACTCGCGGGGCTCCTCGAAGGCGGCGGCACTCTTCTCGAAGAGCTCCGGACCGGCGTCGGAGGGGTCGCGGCCCTCGGCCTGTCGCCGGACGAGCCGCGCCAGCGCGACCTCCCGGGGGCACCGGATCTCCACGAGGATGCCGGGGACATCGAGCTCCTCGAGCGCACGCCGGAGCTCCTCGCGCCGGCGCCGGGTGGCGAAGGTCGCGTCGAGCACGGCCACGCGCCCCGACTCCACCACCGGGCGCGCCCTTTCGACGAGCCCCCGGTATACCCGGCAACTCCACTCCGGCGTGTAGATTCCCCTCCCGAATTCCGCCCCCGCACGCGCCTCCGGAGAAAGCCCGGCCAGCCGCTTGCGAAGCGGGTCCGAGGCGATGCGGACCCCCCGGAGACGACGGACGAGCTCCCGCGCCACGCTGCTCTTTCCGGTACCGATCGGACCACAGGTCGCCACCACCACGCCCCGCCCCCGCGGCCGAAGGGCCCGGGCGGCAAGCTCGAGGTGGCGCCTCGCGCTCTGCGAGGCCGCCTCCCGCTGCGGAGCTTCGATCGAGGGGTCGCCAGCGGCGAGGGCCTCCACCTTGGCACGTACCGCGGCGCGGTAGCTCAGGTAGTAGTCCACCACGGAGAAGAGCGGGTAGTCGTCCGCCCGAGAGGCGTACTCGGAGAGGAAGAAGGCCGCGAGGTCCCCCCGCTCCCGGTACTCGAGATCCATGGCGAGGAAGGCGACCTCGGAGGCGGTGTCGAGGATGCGCAGATTCTCGCTGAACTCGATGCAGTCGATGAAGATCGGCCGCTCGGGACCGGACTCGAACCAGAGGTGCTCGAGGTGGAGATCGCCGTGCCCGTCCACGATCCGGCCCGACACCCGCCTCGCCTCGAGGGCGTCGGCGATCTCCGCGAAGTGGCGGCGGGCGGCCGCTTCGATGCGGGCCACCTCGGCGCGGTCGATTCCCGGGAGATCCACCTCCGAGAGGACCTCGAAGTTGGCCCGCACGGGCGCCTCGACGTGCTCGAGCCACTCCGCCGCCCGCAGCGGCGGCCGGGAGAAGCGGGCGGTGGCGTGGAACTCGGCGAGCACCCGGGCGGCGTGCGCGAGGTGCTCCTCCCCGAGCTCACCCCGCCGAAGCCGCGAGAGCGCGTCTGTGCCCGCGGGCAGGCGGCGCATCACCACGCAGTGTTCCGGGACCTCGCCGCCCTCGGCCGGCCCGACGAGGGCCTCCCGGGTCGGGCCCACGGCGATCCGGCCGCGCGCGCCCGTGAGCGCCGCGACACCGAGGTAGACGTCCGCGGCGAGCCTCCGGTTGAGGCGCACCTCGCGGAGGCAGTCCCGGTTCCGCTCGGCCCGGGTCGAGAAGTCCACGAAGGGAAGCGACACGGGCTTCCGGAACTTGTAGACCCGCGCGCCGGTCAGGAAGACGACCGAAAGGTGGGTCTGGACGCAGGTCACGCCCGCGCGGGCACTCTCGTCGTGCGGATAGGCCTCAGGCCGCCCGAGCGCCTCGACGAGCTCCGGGACGCCTAGCTGCATGCGGCCCTTCTCCCGCGGGGCACGGATCCCGAACCGTTCGGCCCGCTCCCCTGCGAACGGACCATGCAGGAGCAGTGCCAATGGCCGTGGCGGCACGGCTCGTGCATCCTGTCGCCCCGGGAGGCCGGCCATGACCCACCTTGCCCGAGACATCATGCAGACCCACGTGGTGACCGTTGCCCCGGAGACCTCGATCGCCGACGCGATCCGCCTCTTCGTCGAGGAGGATATCGGAGGCGCGCCCGTGGTGGACGAGGACGGGCTCCTCCGCGGCGTGGTCTCCGCCCGGGATCTCCTGCGCGCGGTCGCCGAGGAACACGACAGCCCCTCCGGCGGCTCGGAGTACTTCCGAGAGGACCTCGAGTTCTCGGCCCGGGAGGGCGGCAGCGACCTCGAGGACTTCCAGGACCGGCTCGGCGAGCGCTCGGTCGGGGACGTGATGACCGAGGGCTGCCTCACGGTGAGCCCCGACACACCGGCGGATACCGTCGCCCGCCTCTTCCGGGAGAACCGGGTCCATCGGCTTCTCGTGGTGGAGGGAAGGAGCCTGGTGGGCATCGTGACCACCTTCGACCTCCTCGCCCTCTTCGACAAGGCGCTCCGGGGCTCGGAGCTGTAGCCTTCGGCCCCGGGGCGGGGCCAACGGCCCCGCGCAGGAGGCTCGGGTGCGGATCCTCGACCTGTGCAACGAGGACGTCGTGGTGGCCCGGCCGCGCGAGAGCCTGCGCCGCGTGGCCCGGCGGATGGTCGACCGCGGCGTCGGCGCGCTCGTGGTCGTCGATGCGCTGAATCACCCCCTCGGCATCGTGACCGACCGGGACCTCATGCGGCACGTCGCCGCGTCCGGGCGGGATCCGGGCCGGACGCGGGTCGAGGAGGTCATGAGCGGCCCGGCGGTGTGGATCCGGGAGACGGCCTCGGTCGAGGATGCCCTCGGCGAGATGGCGCGTCTCCGGGTCCGTCGCCTTCCGGTGATCGACGCCAGCGAGCGGCTCGCCGGGATCTTCACCCTCGACGATGCGCTGCGGCTCGCCCTGCCCCCCGAGAGCCCGGCGGGGCGGGCCCTGCGGGCGAACCTCGAGCCACCCGCGGCGGAAGCGGCCCCCGCCTAGTCGTGCGTGGCGGCCGGGCGGGCCGTTCCTGGTCGTGCCCGGCGGCCGGAGGGGCCGGCGCCTAGTCGTGCTTGCGCAGCGTGAGCACCGGGCAGGGCGCCGTGCGCAGGACCCGCTCGGTGACGCTTCCGAGGAGCACGTGCTTCAGCCCCGAGTTGCCGCGGGTCCCCATCACGATCACGTCCGCGCCGATGTCCTCGGCGGTTTCGCTGATGACCTCCGCGGGAAAGGCCCGCGAGAGGTGGGTCTCCACTTCGAGACCCTCGGCCGCGACCTTCTCGCCGAGCTCGGCGAGCTTCGCATCCGCCGCCTCCCGAACCCCCTCCCACACGGTCTCGGGAACCGCCACGTCGTAGGGCATCACCGCCGGGATCGGAAGCGAGTAGCAGTGGAGGAGGTGCACCTTCGCCCCGAAGACGCGCGCGAGGGCCACCGCGTGCTCGAGCGCCACCTCCGAGTGGGTCGAAAAGTCGGTCGGAACCAGGATGGTTCGATAGGGAACACTCATGAGGCGAGCTCCTCTGCCCCTTCGGAGGCGGTCCGCTGCCGCTCCGCCTCCCGGGCGCGGCGCTCCGCGCGCCGGTAGAGGGTCTTGCGATCGATCCCCAGGATGCGGGCCGCCCGCACCTTGTTGCCGCCGGTGAGCCGCAGGATCTCGTCGATGTACAGGTCCTCGAGCTCCTGGAGGGTGAGCTGCCGGGCCGCCGCGCCCCGCACCCGGGCCTCCGGTGTGCGCGGCGAGCCCCCGCCCTCGAGGCACTCCGCCGGCAGGTCGTCCACGTCGATGAGATCCGCATCGCACAGCGCGAGGGCCCGCTCGACCACGTTCTCGAGCTCCCGGGCGTTCCCCTTCCACGGGCAGGTGGCCAGCCGCTCGAGGGCAGCCGCGCTGAAGGCCCGGCCGGGGCGATCGGAGTGCTTGCGCAGGAAGGCCTCGGCGAGCAGCGGCACGTCCTCCTGCCGCTCGCGGAGCGGCGGGATGTGGATGGGGATCACGTTCAGGCGGTAGAAGAGGTCCTCGCGGAAACGGCCCGCCTCCATCTCGCACCGGAGGTCCTTGTTGGTCGCGGAGATGATGCGGACATCCACCTTCAGCGACTGGTTGCCCCCCACCGGCCGGACCTCGCCGTCCTGCAGAACCCGGAGGAGCTTCCCCTGGAGGCCGAGAGTCATGTCCCCGATCTCGTCGAGGAAGAGCGTGCCCCCGTGGGCCTTCTCGAAGAGGCCCCGCTTGGTGGTGTGCGCTCCGGTGAACGCACCCCGCACGTGCCCGAAAAGCTCGCTCTCGAGGAGGCCCTCCGGGATCGCGGTGCAGTTGATGGGGACGAAGGGGCGCCGCGCACGGGACCCGTGGTAGTGGATGGTTCGGGCCACGACCTCCTTGCCGGTGCCGCTCTCTCCGGTGATGAGCACGCTGGCCCGGCTGTGGGCGATGCGCCGGATCAGCGCGAAGATCTCCCGCATCGCCTCGCTGCGCCCGAGGAGGTCGCCGAAGGAGCTCGCGCGGTCCACGGCGCGGCGCAGCAGCGCGTTCTCCTCCGCGAGCGCCCGGCGTTCGAGGGCGCGTTCCACGGTGAGCACCACCGCCTCCGGCTCGAAGGGCTTGGTCACGTAGTCGTAGGCCCCGGCCCGCATCGCCTCCACGGCCGAGTCGATGCTGCCGAAGGCCGTCATGAGCACCACCGGGGTATCGGGACGCAGAGAGCGCATGGCACCGACGAGCTCGATTCCGCTTCGACCCGGCATGCGGATGTCCGACAGGACCGCGTCGGGTTCGGCGTTCCCGGCGATTTCGAGGGCCTCGTCGACCGATCCGGCGGTCAGCACCTCGTGGCCCTGGTCCCGGAAGAGACCCGCGAGCATGTCGCGCATGGCCACGTCGTCGTCGACGATCAGGATCGTTCGGGGTTCGGGGGTCGGTTCCATGCGCATCGGAAAAGCACGTGGCGTGCCAGCCTCCCGGAGCACCACCGGGCAGGGGAGCGCTCGAACTGAGTCAAAACGCCTCGATGTCCTGCGCCTATGTAGCTGAATGCCACGTTTTGTGCCCAGCCCCAGGCGGGCGCGGCATCAGCCCCCACGACCGCGGTCTGAATGGGGATCCCCCGCGGGGCCCTTCGAGGGCGCCGCCGCTACCGGCAGGCGGACCCGGAAGGTCGTTCCCCGGCCCGGCTCGCTGTCCACGGTGATCTCCCCGCCGTGGTCCGCCACGATCCCCTGCACCACCGCGAGCCCGAGCCCGCTCCCGCGGCCCGCCGGC
>JALSIO010000156.1 GCA_026989995.1 Myxococcales bacterium | reverse complement strand
GACCACGAGCCGGCTGCGGGGCCCCACGGTGAAGACGGTCTCGTCCCGGAGCAGGATCTGGAGGGTCGAATCGGGACCGGTCACGATCTCGTCACCGAGCCAGATGGCGTCGCCCCCCGCGAGGGGCCGGGCCGGTTCGGGGGCCCGCGACAGCTCCACCGTGCCGCGGACCGCCGCCGCGACTCCCACGGGCTCGGCCGCCGCACCGCCCGCGATCAGGCCCGCGGCCGCGAGCGCGGCAGCGAGGCGACCCCGTGCCCGCCGCACGCCGGGGAGGCCGCTCATCGCCCGCCCCCGAGCTCGAAGCGCCGGCTCACCAGCAGCCCGACCCGCCGGCTCCGCCAGGTGTAGTTCGGGAGGTTGGACGACGCGAAGAAGTGCTCGAGATCGATCGAGACCACGACCTCGCCGACCTCGCCGCCGATCCGCCCCAGGGAGATCAGCCGGAGAGGTGCCCCCACTCCGAGCCGAAGGCTGCCCAGCAGGTCGCGCCGGATCTTCCGGCTGACGAGGTCCTGGGCGTCCTTGTAGCGGCGCCACGCCATGGAGGCCCCCGCGCGGAGGAAGGCCCCCCCGCCGAGGAGCCAGGTGTGGGCCAGCTCGGCCTCCACACCGGCGTACCCGTAGTAGCGGCGCTCCGCGGAGCGCAGCACCGGCCCGGCCCGGAGCTCGAGGCGATGGGCCGGCGACGGGTCGAAGCGAAGCCCCACGGCGAGGCCCGAGTCGAAGCCGGTGTACTCGTGGGCGCGCCGGGAGCCCGGAATGCCGTCGTAGTCCACGTAGGCGCTCCGAAGCTCGCCGGTCCAGGCCAGCCGGGGTCCCAGCGCCCGCTCCGCGCCGAGCGAGGCCCCCAGCCGGCGGACGAACTTCTCGCTCGAAAGGTCCACGAGGTTCGCCCGGAGGCGCGGCTCGACCCGGAAGGCTCCGAGGTTCAGCACCGCAGCGAGGTCGGCCGCGGCCGACTTCAGGTCGAAGCGGTCGAGCTCGTCCTGCTTCGAGGCGTAGACGGACACCCCCCCGGCCAGGCGATGGCCCTCGTGGAGGCCGAGGTCCCTCTCGAACTCGAGCCGCGCGCTCCCGAGGGCCGCGACGTCGGAGCGCGGCCGCCCTCCGTCGCCGAGCCGAAAGCGGCGGTCGAAGAGCAGCACCGATCCGGATGCGGGCGCCGCCCCGCGATTGTCGTCCCAGCTCAGGCCCGTGGCGAGCGACAGGTGGACGCGTGTGCGCCGGCGCCGCGCCTGCACCTCGTCCAACCACGCGTCCACGACGGAGCGCGAGCCGGGATCGAGGGGGCCGTCGAGCAGACGCGAGAGCTCCCGTTCGGCTTCGAGCAGGTCGTCGAGGCGCAGAAGCACCACCGCCCGTAGCAACCGTGCCTCGGCCAGACCCGGCTCGAGCAGCAGGATCCGCTCCAGCGTCGCCGACGCCCCGAGCAGGTCGCCCTCGGCGATCTGGGTCCGCGCGAGGCGCAGGTTGCGGTCGAGGTCGTCCGGGTGTTCCAGGACCTCGGAAAAGTCCACGCGATCTCCTTCCCGGAGCGGGCCGAACAGAAGCGATGCCCGGGCCGCCTCGGTGGCCTCGAGCGGTCCCGCGGCCTCCCGGCCCGCCCGCGCCTCCTCCACCTCGACCGCCGCGTCCTGGCCGAGGGCAGCGACCGGCGCGATGGCCGCGAGCAGCGCAGCCCCCATCCCCTTCGCGATGCGTCGGATCCCGACCGCCCCTGCCACGTCCTCTCCCGCCGGGTGCGGCGGGGCGCACCGAAGCCCGACCGGCGGCCCCCGCTCCGGGACCCTCATCGGCCGTCTCGATGGATCGCCTGAGAAGGAAGTGGTGGCGAGGGGCGGGCTATTGGCCCACGCGCGCGGTCATTTCGGCCAGGCGCTCGGAGAGCGTCTGGCAGATGGCGATGGCGATTCCGGGGAGCTCCTCCATGAGCCGGAGCAGATCCTGGCGCTCGATCCGGAGCAGGTGAACCGGCTCCGCGGCCTCGGCCGTCGCCGACCGGGTGGCCCCGGTGAACATGGCCATCTCGCCGAAGAAATCCCGGGGGCCGAGCTCCCGGACGAAGGCGCCCTCCCGGGTGATGCGCACGCGTCCCGACACGATCAGGTACATGCAGTCCTCGTAGTCGCCCTCGCGCACCAGGATGGTCCCGGCCGGATGGGTCTCCTGCCGCACCACCCGGGCGAGATCGCTGAGCTGCCGCAGGGTGAGCCGGCTGAAGATCGGCAGGCTCCGCAGGTGCAGGACGATCTCCACCTCGCTCAGCATGGGCAGGCCTCCGCGGACTCCGGGAGCTCCCCCGAGCCGGGTCGTCCCCCCCCGTGGTGCGCCGCCCCCGCGGGCGGCCGACCCCGGCGCCCCCGGAAGATCTCCGAGTTCGGCGGTCGCCGCCACCAGCTCACGGATGAGCGGATCGGAGTCCTGCAGCAGTGCCTCGAGTACAGCGCGCCGGTCGGGAATCCCCCCGGCACCCGGCCGCGCGGAGGAGACGCGCCGCGGGCTTCGATCCTCGATCAGTGGAAGCAGGCGGGCCCGCTCGCCGGGAGGAAGCAGGGCCTCGAGTGCCTCCACGAGGACCGCCCGCTCCCGGTCCGTCTCCGCCCGTCGCAGGAGGCCGGAGAGTTCGGCGATGCGGTCGTCCTCGAGCAGGGTGGAGAGCAGGAGGAGCGCCGAGTGGGTCGACTCGTCCACGCGTTCGTCGAGGCGCTGGACCACCGCGGGGTCGGCGCCGCCCGGGTGGAGGGCCGCCCGCTTGACGAGGGCGTCCTCGATGGCCCGGTACTCGGCCTCGAGCAGCTCGCGCAGCGTGCCCGTCGCCACGTCGAGCTCCCGCAGCAGGACCACGATGGCGTCCCGCGCACGGCGCCCCCCGAAGTTGAGCGCGACGAGCAGGCGGTCCACCACCGCCGGTCCGAGCGCCCGGAGCCCCTCGACGGCCGCCTCCTCGAGGCGGGAATCGCCCGCACCGAGCGCCTCGATCAGCTCGTCCACACGCCCGCGCAGACCCGCGTACCCGATCAGCCGGAGCGCGCAGGGAGCGAGGTCGCGCGGGAGGTGGGAAGCCCCCGCCAGCACGCTATCGACCACCTCGGCGGTGCGGGAACCGCAGCGCCGGGCCACGGCCAGGAGGGCGTGCCAGGGCTCCGCCTCCTCCGCCCCGCGGGCGCACAGCGAGCCCAGCAGCTCGAGCCGCCGCGCCCATTCGCCCTCCCACCGGGGCGTCCCCGGATCGCTCCCGTCCGCGGTGGCCAGGAGCCAGGAGCGGAGCTCGCGGGCGGCCACCCGCTGGAGCACGGGGTCCGCGGACGAGGCCGCAGCAGCGAGCTGCTGCCGGAGGTCCTCGGGCTCGTCGACCCGGCCGAGGCGCTCGAGGGCCATGAGGGCGGCCAGACGGACGGCGGGGTGCGGGTCCCGCAGGCCGGCGAGCAGGGGCTCGGGCGGGGCGCCGCGGGCCGCGTCCGCGCCGAGGGCCACGCCGAGGAGGCGGAGCCAGTGTGCGCGGATCTCGGGCGGAGCCTCGGGCCGTCGGCGCAGGGCGGCCTCGAGGCCCTCGGCGAGGGGACGGAGCTCCGCCCGGTCGCCGAGGGCCGCGTCCACGCACTCCGCGAGCGTGCGGGTCACCTCGCCGAGCAGCGCATCGGGCACGTCCGCCAGGACCTCGGCCAGCGCCTGGGCCGCCCGTCCGGCGGGCGCCTCTCCGAGGAGCGCCACGGCCGCGCGGGCCGTCGCGGGATCCGGCGACCGCACCGTGGCCGCGAGCACGCGAAGCGTCCGATCGTCGAGCACCTCGTCGAGATCGACCCCCTCGCCCGACCGGCTGCCAGCCACGGCGAGGAGCAGCGAGGGGTAGGAGCGCCAGAGCCGGTAGCCGGTGACCAGCCACAGAGCGGCGATGGGAAGCCCGAGAAGCCCCACGGCCGGCGCGCCGCCGAGGGCCAGGATGCCCATCACGAGGAGGCTGCCGCCCACGGTCCCCGCGCGCTTGATCGGCCCTTCGATGAGCGCGTTGACCCGCGGGCGGCGGGATTCGGGAAAGAGGTTGGCGAGGACCTTCTGGCCCGGATCGAAGAGCGCGTGGTCCGAGACCGTGGAGCCCGCCATCACCGCGATGCCGGCCGGAAGGCTGAGCCGCATCGAGAGCCCGGCGAGACCGGCGAGGTAGATGGCCGGCGAGAGCAGCGAAGCCAGCGGAACGCCGAAGCGGCGGAACACGAAGGGTGCCAGCGCGAGCTGCGCCCCGAGCACGCCGAAGTTCAGCCACCCCCGGAAGGCCGAGAAGAAGGCCAAGAGGCCCTGTTCGTCCGCGTTCGCGCGGTCGGCGACGTAGTTGAACTGGAAGTAGACCATGGGCCCGAGGAGTCCGGCCGCGAAGGAGCACCACGCGAGTGCGCGGAAGAACCACCCCTCGCGCCAGAGCCGCCTGAGAGGCGGCGCCGGCTCGCGAGGAGGAGGGCGCCCCCCGCGCGCGGCGGCTGCGATGCGCGCGGGCCGGAGGGGCCGGAGCCCGAGGGAGGCGAGGCCCGCCAGGGCGAGTGCCCCCCCGGCGACCGGCAGGACCCCGTCGATGCCGAAGGCACGCCCGAGAGGATCGGTGGCGAAGCTGCCCAGGATCTGGCCCGTGGTGCTCCCCGCCAGGATCGGCGCCAGCAGCCGCTTGGACTGCCGCGCGTGGAGCAGGTGACCGATGGCCACCAGGAATCCGATCAGGGCCACCGATTCCACCTGCTTGGACGCCATGACCAGCAGCCAGTAGCTCGGCCCGAGATCCAGCCGGACCAGGAGGAAGAGGGGCACGAGCGCCAGTCCCGAGACCAGCAGGCATCCCGTGAGCAGGCCGAGCGGCGACACGCGGCTCGCGAGCCACCCCACGGCGCCGGTGGTGAGCACCAGCAGCACCGCGTTGGGGAAGAAGACGGCCGGCAGCATCTCCACGCCGACCCGCTTGATGAACAACGTGTCGCCGACGTTCTTGATGGTGACGTCGGCGACCCCGGCCAGCAGG
>JALSIO010000155.1 GCA_026989995.1 Myxococcales bacterium | reverse complement strand
CCGGGGGTGGCGGCTGCTGCCCGGCGGGAGGCTCGCGGCAGAGCGGGCCGGGAAGCGCCGAGGACGACCACGGGCACGGGACCAATGTCACCGGCATCGTGACCTCGGCCGGCGTGGTGGCTCCGGCGGGCGGCGCGCCGGATGCAGAGATCGTCGCCGTGAAGGTGCTCGACCGCTTCAACGAGTTCTGCTGCATCTCCGACGTGATTGCCGCCCTCGAGTGGATCCTCGACCAGCGCCCCGACGTGGACGTGGTCAACCTCTCGCTCGGCACCTCGGCGCTCTTCGCCGGCACCTGCGATGAGGCCACCTCCTTCACCGGGGCGCTTCGGGACGTGATCGGTGCCCTGCGGGCGCGGGGCACGCTGGCCTTCGCCTCCTCGATGAACGACGGATCGGGTTCCCTGATGGGTGCCCCGGCCTGCATCTCCCACACCGTCGCCGTTGGCGCCGTCTACGACTCGGCCATGGGCTCCGTCACCGCCTTCGGGTGCACGGACCCGGTCACCGCGCCGGATCTCGTGACCTGCTTCAGCAACAGCAACGCGGCCACCGACCTCTTCGCGCCGGGGGCACGCACCACCTCGACGGGCCGGGGCGGGGGCACCTCGAGCTTTCTCGGCACCTCGCAGGCCTCCCCGCTCGCCGCGGCCTGCGCCGCGCTCCTCCTCGAGGCGGTCCCGACCGCGAGCCCGGACGCGATCGAGGCCGCGCTCGAGGCATCGCCGGTCCTGGTGGCCGACCCGAAGAACGGGCTCTTCTTCCCGCGCCTCGACTGCGCCGATGCCCTCGCCCGGCTCGGGGGATCCGCGTGCGCGGATCCCACCGACAGCGACGGTGACGGGGTTCCCGACTGCCTCGACAACTGCCGGGACGTGGCCAACCCCGACCAGGCCGACGTGGACGCAGGCGACGACGACGACTCGAGCCTCCCGGGCACCCAGCACTACGGCGACGCCTGCGACGCCGATCTCGACAACGACGGCGTGGTCGGAACCTCCGACTTCTTCGGGGTGCTGCGACCCTGCCTCGGCCGGGACCCGGTCTCGGATCCGGCCTGCGCGAAGGCCGACCTCGACGGCGATGGCGTGGTCGGCGCCTCGGACTTCTTCGGGGTGCTTCGACCGGCTCTCGGCGGCGCCCCGGGACCCGGCCTGGGCACGCCCTAGCGCCAGCACCCCCCTGCGTGGAAGGCTGCAGGCCGCCAGCTACAATCGGCCGCCGCCCCGGACTGCCGGAGCATCGCGCCGCCTCCGCGGCCAGAGTCCCGGCACGGCACCGCGATCGCACGCCAGGGATGGGGAAGGAGCGAGGGCCCATGGCCACGGGAGGAGACACGCGCGGCGCCCCCCTGCTCGACCGCGCGGCGATCGAGGAGTACCTCCCCCACCGATCCCCCTTCCTCCTGCTCGATCGGGTCACCGCGATCGAGGGCGAGCGGAGGCTCGTCGCCGAGCGCGACGTACGGCCCGACGAACCCTGGTTCGCCGGGCACTTCCCGGGCCGGCCGATCCTGCCGGGGGTGCTGATCATCGAGTCCCTCGCGCAGGCTGCAGGGGTCCTCGCCTTCCACAGCATGGACCACCGCGGGGAGCAGTCGGTCTACTTCACCTCCGCGGACCACGTACGCTTCCGCCGACCGGTGGTCCCGGGCGAGACGCTGCGCCTCGAGGTGGAGCTCCTGCGCCGGCGGGGAAACGTGTGGCGCTTCCGCTGCGAGGCCTTCGTGGGCGACCAGCGGGTGGCCGAGGCGCAGGTGCAGGCCGTCGCCGGCGAGCGCATCCGGGGAGCCCGGGGCCCGGAGGGGGGGGGCGGCGCATCCTAGACCCTGTCATCCCCAAGGGGTGCGGGGTCCCGCACGGCGGCGACGCGGCTGGGGCTCCGCCGGGCCTCAAGGCCGGGACCGGGGCGGCCGATTCCCGAACCGATGCGGTCCGGTCCGGCCATCGGTGTCCTGCTCCTCGCGGCCCTCTCTCTCGGGGGCTGTTTCGTGGTGGACGAGCTCGACCGGGCCAGCGAGAGCGCCGAGCGCTTCTCGCGGAGCGAGAAGCCCGAGACGCCGCAGCCCGACCCGGTGGCGGGCCGACGGCGCGAGCCCTCTGTGCTCGACCGGGTTGCGGACCGGGCGGCAGACCTCCGGGACTGGATCGAGGAAGCCCTCGAGCACCGGGGGCCCGAGGACGACATCGTGCGGTGCCGCCTCCGCGACGGGCTCCGCTACACCAGCCGCGGCGACTGCCACTCCCTCGGCGGGAAGGTGGGCCGCGGCTAGCCCCCGGCGGGGGCGCATCCGACCGCGCCCCCCTATCCTCGCCCGGGCATGGGCCGCCACTGCGACTTCGACTTCGACCACCTCGATCTGCGCCGGCTCCGGCGGCGGCGCGGCGAGAAATGGCGCCTGTTCGGCGAGGGGCCGGATGCGCCGCTCGCGGCCTGGGTGGCGGAGATGGACTTCCCGCTCGCGCCGCCGGTGCGGGCCGTGCTCGAACGCGCGCTCGAGCTCGACGATGTGGGCTACCCGCTGCCGCCGGCCCGGACCGGTCTGCCCGAGGCCACCGCGCGGCGGATGGCGGAGCGCTTCGGCTGGCAGATCGTTCCCGAGCAGGTCGAGGTCATCACCGACGTGGTGCAGGGCCTCTACGTGGCCCTCGAGACCCTCTCGCGCCCGGGCGAGGGTGCGGTGGTGCAGACGCCGATCTATCCGCCCTTCCTGGCGGCCGTGCACGACACGGGGCGCCGACTCGACGAGAACCCGCTCGTGCTCGGCGAGGGGGGCTACGTGCCCGACATCGCCGGGCTCCGCGCCGTGGGCGGACCGGATACCCGGCTTCTCCTGCTCTGCCACCCGCACAATCCGAGCGGCCGGGTGTTCCGCCGGGAGGAGCTCGCGGCGATCGCCGAGGTCGTCCTCGAACGCGACCTCGTGGTCGTGAGCGACGAAATCCACGCGGATCTCGTCTATCCGGGCCACCGGCACATTCCCTTCGCGACGCTGTCGCCGGAGATCGCCGCCCGCACCCTGACCCTGACCTCGGCCACCAAGGCCTTCAACATCCCCGGGCTGCGCTGCGCCGTGGCCATCTTCGGGAGCGAGGCCCTGCGCGACCGCTTTCTCCGCGTGCCCCGCAGCCTGCGGGGCGGGCTCGGCCTGCTCGGCATCGAGGCCACGCTCGCCGCCTGGTCCGCCGGGCAGCCCTGGCTCGACGCGGTGCTCCGCTACCTCGACGCCAACCGGCGGCACATCGCGGAATTCGTCGCGGCCGAGATGCCCGGGGTGGGCTACACACCGCCGGAGGCCGCCATCCTGGCCTGGCTCGACTTTCGCCGGCTCGACCTCCGCCCGACCCCCCGCGGCTTCTTCCTGGAGCAGGCCGGGGTGGCGCTCGGCGAGGGCCTCGACTTCGGGGAGCCCGGCCGCGGCTTCGCCCGCATCACCTTCGCCACCTCCCGCGCCATCCTCGACGAGATCCTCGGGCGCATGGCCCGTGCGCTGCGCCGGCGCGCCTAGGGCGGTCCGGCCGCCCGGTGGGGGTGCGTCCCGCCGGCGCGCACCTTTCGGCCCGGTGGGCGGAGCCCATCGGCGTCCGCGCCCGGCAGGATGCCCGGCCCGCCGGAGGTGCCGCCCCGGTGGCCGGGCGGTGCTCCGCGGCCGTCTGGACCGGAAGGCGGCACTCCCTACTCCGACCGGGACTCGAGCGGAACCCCGCAGGCGACGCCCACGCCCTCCATCGCCTTCTCCAGGGGCACGTCCAGGGCGCTGGCGACCGTCGTCGTGTACCGCATGAGGGCCACGGAGGCGACGATCTCGACGATCTCGGGATCGGTCCACCCGTGCGCCCGCAGCCGCTCGACGTCGTCGTCAGTAATCCCGGCGGGCCTCCGGGCCACTCGCCGGGCGAACTCCACGGCCGCGTTCTCCTTGTCGCTCAGCCTCGGCGACGGGCGCCCCCGGATCACCTCCACGCACTCCTCGCGGCTCCACTCCCTTCCGAGCAGCGCCAGCATGTGGGCGGCGGTGCAGTACTCGCACTCGACCTCGTGGGCGGTCACCGCGAAGAACACGCGCTTGAGCTCCTCGCGGATCTTCCCCTCGCTCGCCGTGGCGAGGCTCAGCGTCCAGAGGGCATCCGTGACTTCCGGGAGATGGCAGAGGGCCTTCTGCAGCCCCGGCACCATCTTGTAGTAGGCCCGGACCCGCTCGAAGACCTCGCGGGTGCGTCCCTCCGCCGTCTCGGGATCGATCAGCTTCACGCGCGCCATGGCTCTCCTCCCCGGGGGCCCGTCGCGGCCGCCCCCTCCGTCACGTCCTCGGGGCCCGGTCCCGTCTCCACCGGAAGCGCGGAATCTGCGCCCCACTCCGCCCAGGAAGCGTCGTAGAGCGCCACGCTCCGGCGACCGGCGGAGGCGAGCGCCAGGAGCACGAAGGAGGCGAAGACGCCGCCGCCACAGTAGGTGACGATGCGGCGCTCCGGGCGGAGCCCGAGCCGGCTGAAGCGCGCCTCGAGCGCATCCGCCGGCAGGAGTGTTCCCCGCTCGGGATCGAGAAGCGAGGGCGCGGGGACATTGCAGGCCCCGGGGATGTGGCCGGCCCGGCAATGGGGATAGAGGCGCGCCTCCCCTCGGTAGAAGGGTTCCGGCAGGGCGTCGACGATCGCCACGTCCGGATCGGAGAGGGCCGCCAGGACCTGTCCCCGTTCCATCCGGAGCTCGGGAACCACCCGGGCCCGAAACGAGGCGGAAGGCGGCGCGACTCCGCCGCGTTCGACGGGAAACCCGAGCGCCCGCCAGCGGGCGAGCCCGCCGTCGAGCAGGCGCACGCGTTCGTGGCCGTAGTAGCGGAGGGCCCACCAGAGCCGGGCGGCCCACAGGCCGCCGCGGTCGTCGTAGACCACCACCTCCGTATCGTTGGCGATCCCGAGGCGCCCCATGAGCCCTTCGAAGCGGTCGGCCCGAAGCACCCGGAGCGGGTCGTCCGGGTCGACGAACTCGCCCATGAGGTCCAGGAACACG
>JALSIO010000154.1 GCA_026989995.1 Myxococcales bacterium | reverse complement strand
CTGCTACAGCTTCCAGCCCGGGCGCGTCGCGAGGGCCTTGCGCAAGCGGGGCAGCGTTCGCGACTTCAGCCGCCGTCCGGGGGCGCTCCTCGCCGGGTCCGGCGAAAAGACCGGGCCGGCGGGCTGAGACTCACACCCGGGAGCCCGCGGGCGCCGCCCGGGAGGCGAGCCGCTCGCCGATCACGCCCACGAGCCGGCGCTTGTCGATCTTCCCGCTGTCCGTGAAGGGGAGCTCCTCCTCGCGGAAGAGGAGCAGGTGCCGCGGCACCTTGTAGGCGGCGAGCTCCTCGCGGAGCCGCCGTCTCAGCGCCTCGGGGTCGGGCGCGGCGTTCCCCGCCGGCAGCACCGCCGCCGCCACCACTTCCCCGCGGTCCGGATCCGGGATTCCCACCACGAAGGCGCTGCGCACCTCCGGCAGCGCCTCGAGCCGGAGCTCGACCTCGCGCGGGGCGACGTTGGCGCCGCCCGTCTTGATCATCTCGCCGAGCCGGCCCTCGAAGAAGAGATGGCCCTCCTCGTCGAAGCGCCCGCGGTCGCCGGTGTGGTAGAAGCCGTCGACGTCGAAGGTCTCTTCGCGTTCGCGCTTCACGAGCCCCTGCATGAGGCTGTAGCCGCGCACGCAGATCTCGCCGCTGGTGCCCGGGGGAAGGGTCTCGCCGGTCTCCGGGTCCACGATCCGGTGTTCGAGGCCGGGCACGCCGCGGCCGAAGGAACCGCGCAGCCGCTCCGGGAGCTCGATCTCCGGATCTCCCCAGGTGTGCGGACCGCAGGTCTCGGTCATGCCGAGGGAGTTGTGGCGGAGCTCCGGGTCGCGGGGCCGCCGGCTTTCCGGGAGGGCGGCGTGGAGGGTGCCGGTGCGGACGGAGGAGAGGTCGCGCTCGCCGAAGCTCGGGTGCTCGGTCATGGCCTTCGCGAAGTGCGGCCACGCCGCCACCACCGTCACCCGCTCCCGCTCGAGGAGCTCGAGGGTGCGACCGGGTTCGAAGCGCTCCTCGCAGATCAGGCGGGCACCGGCGTGCATGGCGCCCACGAGGGAGAAGGTGAGCCCACCCACCCAGAAGAAGGGCATGGGCGAGTAGATCACGTCCTCCCGCCGCAGGTCGCGGAGGGTGTTCAGGTTGAAGGTGTGGCGGATCACCGCGCCGTGGCTGTGGATGGCGCCCTTGGGCTCGGCCGTGCTGCCCGAGCTGTAGATGATCACCATCGGGTCCGCCGGGTGCACCTCCTGCTCGATCTCCGCGAGGAGCTCCGGCCCCACGCCCCGCGCGCGGGCGAGGGCGGGGAGCCCCGAGGGGCCCTCCCCCGCAAACGGTCGCCCCGTCGCACCGAAGACGCGCACCGCGCGGAGGTGGGGGAGCTCGGGCAGGAAGAGGGGCTCGCCCCGGGCCTGCCGGAGCGAGGGCGCCGCGGCCTCGAGGCGCTCGAGGCAGTCGCTTCCGAGGATCTCGTCCGCGGTGAGCAGGATCTGCACGTCGGCATGGCGCAGCACGTAGTGGAGCTCACGGGCCCTGTAGAAGGTGTTGATGGGGACGGCGACGGCACCGATCCGGGTGGCGGCGAGCCAGGCGAGCACGAAGTCCGGCCCGTTGGGGAGGAGGATGCCGATCCGGCTGCCCTTGGTCGCGCCGAGGGCGACGAGTCCCCGCGCGAGCTCCGCGCTCTCGCGCTCCGCCTCGGCGTAGGAGAGCCGGCGCGCCCCGAGGACGATGAGGACGTCGTCGCCGCTGCGCTCGGCCACGTGCCGGAGGAAGACGGGGACGGTGGGGGTGAACGGGGGAAAGGGCATGCCGGCCTCCGGGCGGAGCCCGGAGCAGCATACCACGCCGAACCCCGGTCCCCGCGCGCTTCGACCGAGCCGCAGCCGCGTTCCCGCCGAGCCGCGCCCGACGTAGGGGGCTCGACCCGCGGCCCCGCCACGCTCCGCGGCACCCGCTCCCGCGCAGGCGTGCTCGACCCGCTCCGTGGTGCGGGGTCGCTTCAGGGCGGGCCCCGGCGCGGCACCGGCGGCGCGCCCGCGCGCAGCCCGCAGCCGTCGGGGGCTGTCCCCGAGCTGCTAAGGTGGCGCCGCGGGGGCGGGGTGCCGACCGGGTGCCGGCGCCGCGTGGGATGGGGGTCCGGGAGGAGGAGGCCGTGGGGTTCGAACACATCCGTGTGGAGCAGGCGGGCGACGTGGCCCTGCTCACGCTGCATCGCCCCGAGGTGCTGAACGCCTACCAGCCCGACATGGGCGACGAGATCGTCACGGCCTTCGATGCCTTTCGCGAGGACGACGAGGTTCGAGCCATCGTGATCACCGGGGCCGGGCGCGCCTTCTGCGCCGGCGTGGACCTCGAGTTCCTGAAGCGGGAGCGGGCCCGGGCGGAGCGGGGCGAACCGGTGGAGCGGCGGATCGGTGAGGAGCACTTCGTGCAGGGCTTTGCCGCGGACCTCGCCGCCTATCCAAAGCCCGTGGTGGCCGCCGTAAACGGCCCCGCCATCGGAGTCGGCGTGACCATGACGCTTCCGTGTGACGTCCGAATCGCCGCCGAGGGCGCGCGCTTCGGGCTCCCCTTCGCGAAGCTCGGCATGCTGCCGGGACTCGGCAGCACCCACCTGCTTCCCCAAATCGTGGGGCTCGCCGCGGCACTCGACCTCGTGCTCACGGCGCGGACCATCGACGCCGGGGAGGCGCTTCGCATCGGTCTCGTCAGCCGGGTGGTCCCGGGAGAGCGGCTGCTCGACGAGGCCCGGGCGCTGGCCGGCCGGATGGCGGAATGCGACCCCGCCGCCCTCGCGGCGGCCAAGCGAGCCCTCCACGCCGGGGCGAGCTCCGACCTCGCCGCGGCGATGGCCCTCGAGAAGGCGCTTTCCGCCGAGATCCGGGAGCGCCGCCGGGTCTAGGGGCCCGGTGCGGCGGAAAGTGGCACTTCCTGTCACTTTGCGTTTTCCTCCCGGTCCGACCGGTGCCCGGCCGGCTCGGCGCGATCCCGCGCGGGCCCCGGGAGGGAGCCGCGATGAGCTACGAGACCCTGCTGCTCGAGAAGCGCGACGGCGTGGCCGAGCTGACCCTGAACCGCCCCCACCGCCACAACGCCATCGACTCGGTGATGTCCCGCGAGCTCCCGCGGGCCTGGGAGGAGATCGACCGGGATCCGGGGGTCGTGGTGGCGATCGTGACGGGCGCCGGCGACCGGGCCTTCTGCACCGGTTTCGACGTGGGCGACATGGCCGCCGGGCGGACGGCCGGCGAGGAGGAGGACCGGGGCAGCCTGGCCTCGATCCGGTTCACCGCCATCCAGAACCGCTGCTTCAAGCCGGTGATCACGGCGGTGAACGGCATGTGCTGTGGGGGCGGGCTCCACTTCGTGGCCGATACCGACATCACCCTCTGCAGCGAGGACGCGACCTTCTTCGACACCCACGTGAAGGTGGGCCTCGTGGCCGGGCTCGAGCCAGTCGGTCTCGCCCGGCGCATCCCGCTCGAGGAGGTGCTGCGGATGGCGCTTGTCGGGGGCAGCGAGCGGATGGGTGCCGCGCGGGCCCACGAGATCGGCCTCGTGAGCGAGGTGCTCCCGCGCGAGCGGCTGCTTCCGCGTGCCCGCGAGCTCGCGGACCTCATCAAGGGCCACTGCCCCTCGGCGCTGGCACGGACCAAGCGCGCGATCTGGGAGAGCCTCGACCTCGGGCTCCACCAGGCCCTCGAGAACGCCTGGAAGCTCGTCTCCGAGCAGGCGGCCTCCCCGGACGCCGCCGAGGGTGCCCGCGCCTTCGTGGAGCGCCGACCCCCGCGCTGGCGGCCCTACACCGGATAGGGACCGGATGGGGCGCGAACCCGGGGCGGAGGGGCTGCCGGCCCCGGGCCCCGGATCCGGAGGAGGACGTGCTCGAGGACATCCGGGTACTCGACCTGACCGACGAATCCGGCTGGCTCGCTGGGAAGATCCTCGGCGACATCGGCCTCGATGTGATCGCCGTGGAGCCGCCGGGCGGGCATCCGGGGCGCCGACGCCCGCCGCGGGTCGGGGCGGCGGAGGACCCGGAGGGGAGTGTCGCGTGGTTCGCCCTCGGGACCGGTCGCCGGGGAATCACCCTCGACCTCGAGCGCCCGCGCGGCCGGGAGCTTCTCCTTCGGCTGGTGGAGACCGCCGACGTGCTCCTCGAGAGCGCGCCGCCGGGGGAGATGGCGGCCCGGGGCCTCGGTTTCGAGGATCTCCGGCGCCGCAACCCGCGCCTCGTGCACTGCGCGATCACACCCTTCGGGCAGAGCGGGCCGCGCTCGGAATGGCGCGGGGGCGACCTCGTGGTGGTGGCCATGGGGGGCAACATGATGCTCACCGGCTACCCGGATCGCCCCCCCGTCCGCTGCAGCAATCCCACCGCCTTCATCCACGGCGGGCCCGAGGCGGCGCTCGCGGTGCTGATGGCGCTCGCCGCCCGGGAGGAGGACGGCCGGGGCCGTTTCGTCGACGTCTCGCTCCACGAGACGCAGCTTCAGACCCACCTCTCCTACGCCGGGCAGTACGCCCTCCACCGCCGGATGCCGGTTCGCGAGGGCGACCGCCTCGGGGGCATGCGCGAGATCTGGAGAGCCCGCGACGGCTACGTGAGCTTCGGCCTCCGCGGTGGGCCGGCACGGGTGGCCAACCTGAAGGCCACGGTGGCGTGGATGGAGGAGTGCGGCATGGCGCCGGACTGGCTTCGGGACTACGACTTCGACTCCTACAACCACAACACCCTGTCTCCCGAGGAGCTCGCCCGCTTCGAGGAGGCCTTCGCTGCCTTCTTCGAGACCCGCACCATGCGCGAGCTCTACGACGAGGCGGTCCGGCGGCGCATCTTCCTCGCGCCGTGCAACGACGCCGCCGCGCTCCTCGACCACCCGCAGCTACGCGCCCGGGAGTTCTTCACGGAGGTCGAGCATCCGGCGCTCGGAAGGCCAGTGGAGCTTCCGGGCTTCTTCGCGCGCACCAGTGAAGACGACGTGCGCATCCGCCGCCCCGCGCCGCGGGTGGGCGAGCACAACGAGGAGGTCTTCGG
>JALSIO010000153.1 GCA_026989995.1 Myxococcales bacterium | reverse complement strand
GTAGTGCCCCGTCCGCCAGAAGAGCCGGGGGTGGGGGCGGCCCGCGACCTCGCCCCGCACGTGCGCGACGAGGTCCAACCCGTCGAGGACGCGATCCGCGGGAGGCTGCATCCCCGCCGCGGCTGCCGCGGTGGCGTAGGAGTCGACCCCGTGGACGGGCTCCTCGTAGACGGCTGCCGCCGGCAGGTGCCCCGGCCAGCGCAGGAAGGTCGGGACCCGGATGCCTCCCTCGAAGAAGGTCATCTTCCAGCCGCGGAAGGGGTGGTTCAGATCCGGAAGGCCCACGTAGGCGGGCATCCCATTGTCCGAGGTGAAGACGACGAGCGTGTGTCGGTCGAGGGGGTCGAAGTCCCGCCGGGAGTTGACCACTTCGGGGTTCTTCCCGGGCCGGTAGAGGCCGCGCGCGAGCAGCAGGCTCTCGTCGAAGCCCTGGTCGCGGGGCCGCATTCCCGACGCGCGTCCGATGTGCAACCTGCCGATGTGGACCGTGTGGTGGCCGGCGTCGCGCAGGAGCTCGGCGAGGGTCACCTCCGAGAGGGGCATGCCCATCTCTTCGAAGGGCACCACCGGCGCATCGGTGACCACGTGGCGCCGGAGACGCTGGCCGCTCCGGGCCGCCATCCGGGAGAGGCGTGTCGCGAAGCGCCGCGGCCGCGATGCCCGGCGGGATCGCGGCCACGAGCCGCCAGAGGAGCGCCCGGCGCATCCCTTCCCCGTGGCCGGTGGCGGCGCTCGAATAGCCCCGAGGCCCGGGCCCGGAGGGCGCGCCGCCCGGCTCAGACCGCCGGGACGAGGCCGCCTTCGGCGGCGAGGGCCTCGGCCTCGTCCACCATGCCCGCGAGGATCCCGAGTCCGCCCTGCCAAAAGCCCGGGTCCTCGAGATCGAGGCCGAGCTTCGCGACGAGGGACGGCGGGGAATCCGATCCGCCGGCGGCCAGGAGCTCGAGGTAGCGGGGTACGAAGGCCTCGCCCTCCTCGTCGTAGCGTCGCAACAGCGCCAGGACGAGCAGCTCCCCGAAGGCGTAGGCGTAGCAGTAGAAGGGCGAGTGCACGAAGTGGGGGATGTACATCCACCAGAGTCCGTAGGTATCGCGGAGCTGCACCGCGTCGCCGAACATGGCCCGGTTGGCCTCCATCCAGAGCCCGTGGATGCGGCCGAGGGGCAGCTCGCCCTCCTCGCGGCGCGCGCGGTGGAGCGCCTGCTCGAAACGCGTCATCGCGACCTGGCGGAAGACGGTGGCGAAGGCGTCCTCGATCTTGCCGCAGACGAGGCCGAGCCGAGTCGCCGGGTCCTCGACCTCGCGCAGGAGCTTCCGAAACACCAGCATCTCCCCGAAGACGCTGGCCGTCTCGGCGGTGGTGAGTGGCGTGTCCTGTTCGAAGAGCCCCCGATCGCGGGCGAGATACTGGTGGACACCGTGCCCGAGCTCGTGGGCCAGCGTCATCACGTCCCGGAGGTTTCCGGTGTAGTTCAGCAGCACGTAGGGGTGCGCGCTCGGCACGGTGGAGGCCGAGAAGGCGCCGCCCCGCTTGCCCGGCCGCAGTTCGGCGTCGATCCAGTTCCGGTCGAAGAAGCGCTCCGCGATCTCGGCCAGGCGGGGGGAGAAGTCCCGATAGGCCTCGAGGACGATCCGCCGGGCTTCCTCGAAGCTCCGGGTGGCGGAGACCGGCACCACCGGTGCGTAGCGGTCGTAGTCGAAGAGCGGTTCCACCCCGAGCAGGCGTCCCTTGAGGCGGTAGTAGCGGGCCACGAGCGGGAAGCGGCTCTCGCAGGCGGCGAGCAGGGTCTCCACGGTGGCGTCCGAGATCTCGTTGGCGAGGTTCCGCTCGCGCATGGGGTGGGGATAGCGGCGGAAGCGGTCGCGGATCGCCTTGTCGAGAACCAGGGTATTGAACACGAAGCCCAGAAGCCGCGACTCGCCCTCGAGGCCGCGGGTGAGGGCGTCGGCGGCGGCGCGGCGGAGCTCGCGGTCGGGCTCGTAGAGGAGCGCGAGCACCTCCTCCTCCGAGAGCTCCTCCCGCCGGCCCTCCCCTTCGAGCGAAAAGCGCATGGCGGCGAGCGTCTCGTCGAAAAGCCGCGAGAAGGCGCGCGCCCCCGTGTTGGCCGTCTCCTCGAGGATCCGCTCCTCGCCCTCCCCGAGCACGTGGTCGCGGTAGCGCCGCCAGGCCGAGAGGAGGTGCCGCCGGCGCGCCAGCGCCGGCTCGGCGAGAAGCGCCGCCGCCCGTTCTTCGGGGACCGCGAGCCACTCGAGCTCGAAGAAGACGAGCTCGCCCCGGACCTCGCTCCCGCGCTCCTGCACGCGCTGCAGGAGCGCCCCGTGCCGCGGATCGGAGGTGTCCGCCGCGAAGAGGAGGCCCGCGAAGCTCTGCGCCCGGGCCAGGGGCTCGGAGAGTGCCTCGAGCTCGTCGACGGCCCGCGCGAGCTCGGGGGCTCCGAGCCCGGCCACCCGCCCGCGGTAGCGGGCGGCGAACTCCCGCGCGAGCGCGAGGCTTCGCTCGAGGTCGGCCTCGAGCTCCGGGTCGTCGGGCCCGGCATAGAGGTCGCCGAGATCCCAGCGCACGCCGGCGGCGGGGCCGTGGCCCTCGGCCGGGCGATCGGCAGCGGAGGTGGCGGCGGTCATGGCCGGCGCAGTCTACCGCGCGACCACCGGCGCCGCCGGGAGGCTGCCCCCACCGCCCGTCCGGCGAGTACCGCGGCGGGCGGATACCCTGCGGCGCGTCTCCTGCGCCCTGCTGCGGTGCCCGCCTGTCGCCGCCGCAGCGGGCGCCGGAGCCGGGAGCTCCCGGTGTCGTCGCGCGTCATCCTCCACGCCGACATGGACGCCTTCTTCGCGGCGGTCGAGCAGCGCGACCGCCCGGAGCTGCGCGGGCGGCCCGTCGTCGTCGGGGGGCTCTCGGACCGCGGCGTGGTCTCCACGGCGAGCTACGAGGCCCGGCCCTTCGGCGTGCACTCGGCGCTCCCCATGGTGGAGGCGCGGCGCCGGTGCCCCCACGCCGTCTTCCTCGCCCCGGACCACCGCCGCTACGCGCGGGAATCCGCGCGGATCTTCGGGATCTTCCGGCGCTTCACGCCGCGGGTGGAGGCGCTCTCGCTCGACGAGGCCTTCCTCGACCTCACCGGCACGGGGCGCCTGCTCGGGCCGCCCCGGGAGGTGGCGCGCGCGATCCGGAAGGCGGTGCGCGAGGAGACCGGGCTCGCGGTCTCCTGTGGCATCGCCCCGGTCAAGTTCGCCGCGAAGCTCGCGAGCGACCTCGCCAAGCCCGACGGCCTCCTCGAGGTTCCGCCGGGCGGGCTGCGCGCCTTCCTCGAGCCGCTTCCGGTGGGTCGGCTCTGGGGAGTCGGCCCGGTGGCCGAGGCGCGACTGCGGCGCGCGGGCTTCGCTTCGATCGGCAGCGTGGCGCGAGCCGATCTGCGCTCGCTCGAGGCCGTGGTGGGCTCGCGCGCGGTCCAGCTCCGGGCGCTCGCACGGGGCGAGGACCCCCGGGAGGTGGAGCCCTCCCGGGAGCCGGTCTCCCTCAGCGAGGAGCACACCTTTCCCGAGGATGTTCGGGAGCCGGCGGATCTGCTGCCTGCGCTGCGGCGCCACGCGGAGGCGGTGGCGCGCCGGCTCCGCGCCCGTGGACTCCGGGCGCGCACCGTGGTGCTCAAGCTGAAGCTCGGGCGCCGGCGGGCGCCGGGGCCCCGCGGCCATCCGCTGCGCACGCGGCGGATCACCCTCCGGGAGCCCACGGACGAGGCCGCGGTCATCGTCTCCGCGGCCCGGGCGCTGCTGCTCGAGGCGCCGCCGGAGGAGCCGGTGCGCCTGCTCGGCGTGGGGGTCACGGGGCTGGCTCCGGCCGGGAGCGGGCAGCTCCCGCTCTTCGGCGGGGGGGCGCAGCAGGAGCGGCGCAGGCGCCTCGAGCGGGCGCTCGACGAGATCCGGGAGCGCTTCGGGCCGGAGGCGGTGGTGGCCGGGGAGGACGCCGAGCGGCGTCAGTCGTAGAGGCCATCGACGGCCCAGCTCCGGGCCAGATGGTCGTAGCGGAGGCGGAGCAGGGTTCCGTCCTCGATCTCGAGCTCGTAGTGGTCGAGGGCGAAGCGCTCCTCCCGGGACCACCACCGGCCGGTGGTCCGCCAGGGCCCCGCACAGCGCACCACGGCGCCCCGGGCCAGGGCGCTTTCGAGAAAGGTCGGCCGGCCGGCCCGGCACCGCACCCGGGCCGGGAGGGGCGGGCGAAGTGCGCGCAGCGCGAGGGGAGGGGAGGATTCCCCGGCGAGGACCTCGGCGGGAGGATCGCCCGGCCGGGGGGGGCGGAAGGGAAGGAGGGCGATGCCGTCCGGTCGCCAGCCCGGATCCGGAGCCGGTGCTCCCACCCGATCGGCCCCGCACAGGGAGGCGAGCTCGGCCAGCAGCGCGTCGAGGGCGGCGGGAGCCGGCCCGGCGGGCCGCCACAGATCGAGCTGGTCGTGGCGGGGAGGCGCGGGGAGGGCACGCACGCGCAGCCCCTCCACCGCGTCCTCGGGAGGTCGCGACTCGAGCGCGGTGCGGATCAGGCGGAGCAGCACCCGGAGGTCGGAGCTCGGCGCTGCGAGCCCGGCCCGCCGGACATCCCGCCGCCTGCCCCCCAGGGCCAGTTCGAGCTCGAGTCCGCCTGCGGCGAGCCCCCGCGCCGTCAACCGGAGCAGCAGTCTGCCGAGGGCCCCCCGCAAGGCGAAGAGCAGCGACTCGAGGCGCTCCACCGGCTGCTCGAGGTCCAGGGCCTCCTCCAGCTCCCCGGCCTCGCAGCGGGGCAGCGGCGGCTCCCGGATCTCGCCTCGGGCCAGCCGCTGGAGCTCGGCTCCGGGCACACCCAGCCTCTGCCCCACTGCGGCCGGCGGAAGGGCCGCCAGGTCCCCGATCCGGCGGAGACCCAGACGGGCCAGTGCGTCGGCGAGGGCGGGCGGTGGTTCGAGCGCCGAGAGGGGAAGGGGAGCCAGGAACTCCGCCTCGCCACCCGGGGGCACCACGCGGAACCCACTCTCCGCCGCGCCCGGTTCCGGAATC
>JALSIO010000152.1 GCA_026989995.1 Myxococcales bacterium | reverse complement strand
CGCAGGCCGAGCTCGCCCGGCTGCTCGGTCGGAAGCAGGCCGGCGCGGAGACCAAGGGGGAGGCGGCGCCCCGGCCCGCGCCCAAGCGCGGCGCCCTCCACTAGGACGTGCAGAAGAAGATCCTCGAGTTCACCAACCTGCTCCGCAAGAGCGGGATCCGCGTCTCCACGGCAGAGGCCATCGACGCATTCCGGGCCCTCGACGAGGTGCCGGTGGAGGAACGGGGCGTCTTCCGCGACGCGCTTCGGGCCACCATGGTCAAGCGCGGTGACGACGTGCCGGCCTTCGACGAGCTCTTCGACCTCTTCTGGTCGGGTTTCTACGACAACCTGCGTGCCAACTTCGAGGGAGCCGCCGAGGCGCTCTCCGGCCGGGGCCTCGACCTCGAGGGCCTGCTCGAGCAGTTGAAGCAGCGGATGGGCCAGCTCGAGGGGGAGCTGGATCTCTCCGAGCTCGCCTCGGCACTGCTCACCATGGACCTCGCCCAGCTCGAGCGCATGATCCAGGACGCGGCGGGGCAGGTGGGCGCCGAACGCATCGAGAACATGCTCCAGATCGGCTTCTTCACCCGCCGGATCATGGAGCAGATGAACGCCCAGGGTGCCGGACGGGAGCTGCGGGCGCTCGCGGATCGGCTCCGCGAGGCCGGCATGGGCCAGGCCCAGGTCGACGCGCTCCTCGAGCACATCCGGAACCTCCTCGAGGCCCTCCGCGCGTCGGTGCGCGCCTGGACCGAGCGCGAGCTCCAGCGGCAGAACTACGACTACGTGGAGCGATTCCGCCGGCAGACCCTGCTCGAGAAGAGCTTCTACACGCTCAGCGAGGACGACATCCGCAAGATGCGCGAGGTGGTGGCACGACTCGCCCAGCGCATCAAGAACATCCTCTCGATCCGGCGGAGGCGGCGAAAGCGGGGCAGCCTCGACCTCCACCAGACGCTGCGCCGGAACATGTCCCACGGGGGCGTCCCCTTCGAGCTGGTCTTCAAGGAGAGGAAGAAGGAGAAGCCGAAACTCGTCATCCTGTGCGACATTTCGTCCTCCGTGGCCAACGTCTCGCGATTCATGCTGCAGTTCACCTACAGCCTGCAGGACGCCTTCACCCGGATCCGTTCCTTCGTCTTCGTCTCCGAGCTCGGCGAGGTGACCCCGCTGTTCAAGCAGCACGAGATCAACCGGGCCATCGAGCTCGCGCTCGAGGGCGGCGATGTGATCAACCCCTACACCCGGTCCAACTTCGGGCACGCCTTCCACGAGTTCTGGCGGCACTACCTGAACGCCGTGGACAACAAGACGACCGTGCTCGTCCTCGGGGACGCGCGCAACAACTACAACGACCCGAAGGCCTGGTGCCTGCGGGACGTCCACAACAAGGCCAAGAACGTGATCTGGCTCAACCCCGAGAGCCCGGGGGCCTGGGGCTTCGGGGACAGCGTGATGGACCGCTACCTGCCCCATGTGGACGTGGCGGAGGAGTGCCGCAACCTCCGCCAGCTGAACCGGGTGATCGACCGCCTGGTCCTCTGAGGGCGCCCCCGGTGCCGCCCGGGCCCGAACGACGAACGCCCCGCCCGGGTGACGCGCGCTGCGCAGCCCGGGCGGGGCGCCAAGGGGTGGAGGGCGGTGGGATCTTCATGGGGGGTGAGAGGTTGGACATTCCAAAAAGGAGTGTCGGCCCACCGCCGCTCCACAAACCCGAGAACCGTCGAGCTGTCGACCTCCTCGAAGGCCTTCCCCCGGGCCGGCCGGCGCCGGGATGGCTCGACCCGATTATGCCCGGGACGGCGTTCGATTGTCAAAGGAAAATTGAATGGTTATAAAAACCCTAGAAAAGTCGATAAGTTGAGAAGGAAACCGCAAGCTGCGGATGATCGGCCGGGTTCCCGTGGCTCCGGCGGGGCCGTGCGGGACGCGGCCGGTGGAGGGGCTAAGGTTCGGCCCGTGGAACGCCGGCGCCGCTTCGCCATCCGCACCTACGGGTGCCAGATGAACCAGCACGACACCGAGAAGGTGTCGAGCCTCCTCCTCCACGCGGGGCTCGAGCCCGCCGGGGCGGAGGAATCGGCGGACGTGCTGCTCATCAACACCTGCTCGATTCGCGAGAAGGCGGAGCACCGCCTCTACAGCGACCTGGGCGCGCTGCGGCGCTGGAAGGAGGCTGCGGAGGGGCGGGTTCTCGGCGTGGGCGGTTGCGTGGCCCAGCAGGAGGGTGCGGGGCTCCTCGACCGCTTCGGGCACCTCGACTTCGTCTACGGCACGCACAACCTTCGAGCGGTTCCCGATCTGCTCCGGAGTGCGGCGGGGGGCCGGCGCGGCAGCCGGACCGAGGAGCTGCGCTCCCTCGAGCGCTTCGATCTCCCTCCGCGCCACCCCCGGGCGGCGGGCGCGTCCGGGGCACGGGCCTTCGTCACCGTGATGGAAGGCTGCGACATGTTCTGCACCTTCTGCGTGGTGCCGCGCACCCGGGGGCGGGAGATCAGCCGCCCCGCGGCCTCGGTGCTGGAGGAGGCCCGCCGGCTGTGCGAGGCCGGCACCCGCGAGATCGTCCTGCTCGGGCAGACGGTCAACGCCTACGGCCGCCACGATCTGCGGCGGGGGCACGCCGAGCGGGCCGGCACGCTGCCCTTCGCCGAGCTCCTGCGGAGGCTGGCCGCCACCCCGGGGCTGAGGCGCCTGCGGTACACCAGCCCGCACCCGCTCTTCTTCGACGACGAGCTCGTTCGCGCCCATGGCGAGCTCGAGGTCCTCTGCCCCCATGTGCACCTGCCGCTCCAGAGCGGGTCGGACCGGATCCTGGCGTCGATGCGCCGCCGCTATGACGCGGCCGCCTACCTTGGGATCGTCCGGGCGCTCAGGCGGGCCCGCCCCGACATCGCCATCACCACCGATCTGATCGTCGGCTACCCCGGGGAGACCGAGGCGGACTTCGGGGCCACGCTCGACCTCATGGAGGAGGTCGGCTTCACGGACAGCTATTCGTTCAAGTTCTCTCCACGCCCGGGGACCGCGGCCGCAGGGCTGCCCGACCCGGTTCCCGCGGAGGTGGCGTCGGAACGCCTCTCGCGGCTGCAGGCCCTCCAGCGGGAGCTCACCCTCGCCGCCCATCGGGACCGGGTCGGCTCCCGCACCGAGGTGCTCGTGGAAGGCGAGAGCCGGCGCGGCGGCCAGGCCAGCGGCCGGGACCCGTACCACCGGGTCGTGAATCTCCTCGTCCCCCCGGGTCGGCCCCTGCCCGAGGCGGGTACCTTCGTGCCCGTCCGGGTGGTGGACGCCACACCCCATTCCCTCCTCGGCGAGCCCGAGCCTTCCGAACCCTGCCAAGCCGCGGCAGCCCTCTAGCGCCGGCGCCTGCCGGCCGATGAGGGGGGCTGGGCAGCGCCCGGCGGCACATCCGGGCCGGGGGGCGAGCCTGCCGAGGAGGGCCATCGAGCCATGCCCCGCGCCCGCGTCCTCGCGGTCGACGACCAGAGCTACTTCCGCACCTTCCTCGCCGACCTGCTCGCCGAGCTCGGCTACGAGGTCCGCACTGCCACCGGCGGCGAGGACGCCCTCCATCTCCTCGAGCGGGAGCCCTTCGACGTCGTGCTCACCGATCTCGTGATGCCGGAGATCAACGGCGTCGAGCTCGTGCAGCGGATCCGGGAGCGGTGGCCCGCCCAGGACGTGGTGGTGGTCTCCGGCGTGGGGGACGTGGCCACGGCGGTCGAGGCCATGAAGCTCGGGGTCACCGACTACCTGATGAAACCGGTGGACCGGCAGGCCCTCGAGGCCTCCCTGGCACAGATCCTGGAACGCCGCCGTCTGCGCGAGGAGCACCGCCGTCTCCTCGAGGAGAACCTGGAGTTCATCGGAGTGCTCTCGCTCCACGAGCGGGCCATGGGCTTTTTCGCGAGCCTCTCCCTCGAGCCGCTCGCGGAGCGCATCGGACAGGCGCTCTCCCTCGAAACCCGTGCCCAGGGCGCCGTGGCGTGGATCGCGCCGGACGCCGACGCGGCGCGGATGGAGCTGCTCACGGCCACCGGCCTGGTGCGGGTGGAGGAGGAGCCCCGGGAGCTCTCGGTGGAACTCCTGCCGCCCGAGCTCGAGCCCCTTCGCAAGGGCGTGGAGCGCTCCCTCGTGGTTCCCGGGGACGATGGCGCGAGCCTCCTCTACGTGCCGCTCCGGCACGGCGGGAGGCTCCTCGGCCTGGTCCGACTCTCCGACCGCCTCGACGGCGGAACCTTCGACGACCGGGACCGCGCGGTGGCCGAGCGGCTCGCGGAGTACGCGGCGCTCGCCGTGGACAACGCGCTGCGCTTCGAGGCGCTCGAACGGCGCTCCTTCCGGGACCCGACCACCAAGGCCTACACCCGCGCCTACCTCGAGGACGCGGTCCGAAACGAGCTCTACAAGTCGAGCCGCTTCGGGCGAAGCTTCTCGCTGATCCGCCTTCGGCTCGATTCCCTCGACCCCCTGCGGGAGCGCCTCTCGCCGCCCGAGCTCGGCCGCTGGCTCGAGTCGCTGGTCGAGCAGGTGGGGCGGACCCTCCGCGCCACCGACCTCGTGGCCGCCGACAGCGAGAGCCGCTACACGCTGCTGCTGCCCGAGACTCACGCGCTCGGCGCAGCGGTGCTCAAGCGCCGGCTGCGCCAGATCCTCGAGGCCAGCGATCTCATCCGGAAGCTGCCGGCCGCGGAGCGTCCCCTCGTGCTGCTCGCGGCCGCCTGCTTCCCCGAGGACGGAACCCAGGTCGAGGAGCTCGACCGAGCCCTCGAGGAGCGTCTGGAGCAGGACCGGGCCAGCCTGCTCCGCGGTCTCGACGTGGATTCGCTCACCTTCGCCGCCACCGTGGACGCGCTCCTCGAACGGGGACGGCCGGCCCCGGAGGGGGTGCCCGAGGACCTGCTCTCCTTCCTCCTCTCGGAGGTGGGGCGGCGGCCCCGCGAGCCGGGCCTCCTCTTCCTCTCGCCCGGCAATCGCCTGGCGGCCTCGGCCCGGGAGGGCCTCACACGCCTGCGGGGACTCCGCGCCCAGGCCGAGGTGGTGCTGCTCTC
>JALSIO010000151.1 GCA_026989995.1 Myxococcales bacterium | reverse complement strand
AGTCGCGGCCGGCTCGGCTGCCGGGGTGCACCTCGAGGTCGACGTGCCCGAAGGGCTCCGTGTGGTGGTGGACGGGGCACAGCTCCGGCAGCTCCTCTGGAACCTGCTGCGGAACGCGGAGCAGGCGCTCGGGGGGGCGGGGCAGATCCGCATTTCCGCGCGTCCCACGGGCGGCGCCGCCCCTCAAGAGGCCCCCGCCGTGGACCGAAAGGCGGAAGAGCCGGCCGGGGTGGAGCTCGTGGTGGCCGACGACGGGGAGGGCATGCCGCCGGAGGTCCTTGAGCGGATCTTCGATCCCTTCTTCACCACCAAGCCCGGTGGGTCGGGGCTCGGCCTGGCCACCGTCTACCGCATCGTCGAGGCCAACGGTGGGAGCCTCCGGGTGGAGAGCGAGCCCGGCCGGGGGACGCGCTTCCACATCCGCCTGCCGGCGGCGGAGGAGGAGGGCGGGTGAGCAGCCGGGGCCGGATCCTGGTCGTCGACGACGAGCGCTCCATGCGGGAGTTCCTGGAGATCTACTTCCGCGGAGAGGGCTTCGAGGTTGCCACTGCCGAGAGCGCCGAGGTGGCCCTCGCCGCCGCCGAGGCCGACCCCTTCGACGTGGTGATCACGGACATCCAGATGCCGGGGCGCAGCGGCCTCGACCTGCTGCACGACCTGCGCGAGAGCTGTCCCGAGACCCAGGTCGTCGTGATCACCGCCTTCGCGAGCACGGACTCGGCCATCGAGGCCATGAAGCGTGGGGCCTACGACTACGTCACGAAGCCCTTCCAGGTCGACGAGATCGGTCTCGTCGTCGAGAAGGCGCTCGAGAAGAAGCAGCTCTCCGCGGAAAACCGCTGGCTTCGGGAGGAGCTCCGCTCCCGCTCGGCACCGCGGAACCTGATCGGCAACTCGCCCGCCATGCAACGGGTCTACGAGCTCGTCGCGCAGGTCGCCGGGACGAAGAGCAACGTGCTGATCAGCGGCGAGAGCGGCACGGGCAAGGAGCTCGTCGCCCGGGCGATCCACGAGCTGAGCGATCGCGCCGAGCGTCCCCTCGTCACCGTGAACTGCGGCGCGATCCCCGAGAACCTGCTCGAGAGCGAGCTTTTCGGTCACGTGCGGGGGGCGTTCACGGGCGCGGTCCAGAACAAGGTGGGCCTCTTCGAGGTCGCCGATGGCGGGACCCTCTTCCTGGACGAGGTGGGTGAGCTCCCCGCACTGCTCCAGGTGAAGTTGCTGCGCGCCATCCAGGAAAAGACCATCCGGCCGGTGGGCGGCACCCGAGACCGCCAGGTCGACGTGCGCATCCTGGCGGCGACCAACCGGGATCTCGCCGAAGAGGTGGCCTCGGGTCGCTTCCGCGAGGACCTCTACTACCGGCTGAACGTGATCCAGATCGCGCTGCCTCCCCTGCGGGAGAGGATGGAGGACGTGCCGCTGCTGGTGCACCACTTCCTCGCCAAGCACGCCGCGGAGCTCGGCAAGGAGGTGACGGGGATCAGCCAGGAGGCCATGGACCGCCTGCTGGCCCATCCCTTTCCCGGAAACGTCCGGGAGCTCGAGAACATCACCGAACGCGCCGTCGCGCTGTCGAGCGGGCCCGTGGTCGACTTGGATGCCCTGCCCCCGACGGTCCTGGCACGGGAGCGGGCGGAGAGGCCGAGCCGCATCCCGGAAGGCGGGGTGAACCTCGAGGCGCTGGTGGCCGACTTCGAGCGCAGCCTCCTGCGGGAGGCCCTGGAGCGGAGTGGCGGGGTCAAGAAGCGGGCCGCGAGGCTGCTTGGCATCTCCTTCCGGTCCTTCCGCTACCGGCTCGAGAAGCTCGGGCTCGACGGCTCCCACCCCGGCGGGGAGTGAAGGGTGTCGCGGGTCGCCGGGCTCGAGGCCGAGGTCCTCGTGAGCCTGGGGGTGCTGGTCCTGGCCTCGGGAGGGGTGCTGGCGGCGCTGCTCCTTCGCGAGTCGGACGAGCGGAGCTTCGAGCTGCTCGCCCGCGCGCTCGCGGCCGAGGCGATGGCGGCCTCGCCCCTGCCGGCCTCGGAGGGGGCCCGTTGGTGGCGGCTGCCCGAGCCGGGGCAGGGAGGAGCGGCCGATCCGGCCTCCGCCGGCCTCCCGCCGGAGCTCGCCGAGACTGCCCGGCGGGCCGTGCGGGAGGGCAGGGCGATCCTCGAGGCGCGGGGGCTCGCCGGCCCCATCGATTTCGCGATGCCGGTCCCGCAGGGGCGCGGCCTGGCCGCGGCGCGGATCGCCGGACCTGCGGCCCTCCGGCTCCGCGCCGCGCCGCGCGCGGTCGCGGTGGGGCTGCTCGCGGCAGACGTCCTCGTCTTCACCGCCTTCGGGGCCTTCCTTCTGCGCCGACGACTGATCGCCCCGCTTCGGGCCCTCGCCGACGCCGCGCAGAGGATGGCAGAGGGCGACCTCGGCGTTCGGGTGCAGCCGGAAGGCCCGCGCGAGTGCGAGGAGCTCGGCCGGGCGTTCAACGAGATGACCGAATCGCTCAGGCGGCGCACCGAGGAGCTCGAGAAGGCCGTGGCCGATCTGCGCTCGGCCAACCGGGAGCTCCGCTCCGCACGCCGGGGGCTCCTCCGCGCCGAGCGGCTGGCCGCGGTGGGCCAGCTCGCCGCCGGCGTTGCCCACGAGGTGGGCAACCCGATGGGTGCGCTCCTCGCCTTTCTCGATCTCGCGGAGCGCCCGGACGATGTGCCGGAGGGGACGCGGCGGCACCTCGCCCGCGCACGCGCCGAGGTGGAGCGGGTCCGGGCCATCCTCCGGCAGCTCCTGGACTTCTCCCGACCGCCCCGCGGCGAGGCGCTGCCGGTGGACCTCCCGGAGCTGGCCCGTGAGGCCGTGGGGCTCGTGCGCGCCGAGGCGCGCAACCGGGGCATTCGCTTCTCGGTCCAGCTGGAGGGAAGCCCGCCTCCGGCCTGGGGCGACCCGGGGGCCATCCGGCAGATTCTCCTGAACCTCCTCCTGAACGCGGCCCACGCGGTCCGGGAACGCGAGCCGGCGGAGGTGCGCGTCCGCATCGGTCCTGCGGCCCTGCACGCCCGCACCGGGGACGGGCCCGAAGCGGCCCGGGCTCGACGGCATCCGGACGCGGTGGCCTGCGAGGTGGAGGACGACGGCCCGGGCGTTCCCCCCGAGCTCCGGGAGCGCATCTTCGACGCCTTCTTCACGACCCGCCCCCCCGGCGAGGGAACCGGGCTCGGCCTGGCCACGGCGGGGCGTCTCGCGGCGGAACAGGGTGGCGAGCTCGAGCTCCTCCCGGGCTCCGGCCGCGGCGCGCGCTTCCGGCTCCTCCTGCCGGCACCACCCGCCTGCCCACCGGTCGACAGCGCGCCGCGCCGCGGGAAGGGTGCCGGAGAGCTGCCGCGAAACCCGCTTCGGGGTGCGAACGCCCCTGCGCGGCAGGGGGTTCGGCCGGCCTCCGGTGGCTCGGGCGATTCTTCAAGCAAATCGACGAGTTGACCGATTTCGGCCGGGTGGCACGGGCCTTGCGATGAGCCACGCCGCGAGGAGGTCGGCCGTGCGCCACCGGCGAAGCCAGGGATTTTCGGTTCTCGAGCTGATGGTGGTGCTCGCCATCGCGGCGGTGCTCTCCGCGGCGGCCGCGCCCCGGATCCAGCAGTGGGCGGCGAACCAGCGGCTCAAGCAGGCGACGCGCTCGCTCGCCGACCTGATGCGCGTCGCCCAGGCCGAGGCGGTGCGAACCGGAACCAACTTCCTGGTGCTGCTCGGCACCGACGCCACCGGAGCTCCGCTGCCCCCCAACAGCGCGGGCACGCCCTATCCGGCCGTGGCCGTCCAGGAGGACAACGCCGATGGACTCATCGGTGCCGGAGAGCGGTTGATCCCGATCGAGCCGGTGGAAGGGATCTTCTGGGGAGTCACCACCGCGGGCGTCGCCCACCCGGACGACGGCTCGCCCCGGTCCGGTGATTTCCCCTCCGGGACGACCTTCCAGGACCCCCTCGGCGGTGCCGCGAACTGGCTCGTCTTCCGCCCCGATGGTCTGCCCGTCGCCTTCACCACCGGGCCCTACCAGGAGGGCGGCGTCGGAAGCGGCACGGGTGCCGTCTACGTGACCAACGGCGTGCGCGACTTCGCCATCGTGCTCTCTCCCCTCGGCGGCGTCCGGGTCAGCGCCTGGGACGCGAGCCAGAACCAGTGGAGGTAGGGACCGTGCCGCGTGAGCGATCGGACGGCCGCACCGGATTCACCCTCGTCGAGGTGATGATCGCGCTCGGCATCCTCGCCTTCGGCCTGCTCACCCTCGCGGCCATGCAGCTCGAGGCCCTTCGCCAGGGCTCGGGAGGCTGGAACCAGACCCAGGCCGCCGTCCTCGCCCGGGACCAGCTCGAGCAGATCCGGCGGCTTCCCTGGGATCAGGTGGCACCCACGGCGGGGTTCCAGCCAGTGCCCTGGCTCATGGACCCCGCGCTTCCGCCGGGGCTGGTCGCCCGAACGCTGTCGAGCGCCAGCGGCGGACTGCAGACGCGTCAGGTCTTCACGGTCAACTGGCGGGTTCAGGCCGTGCCCGGCGACGCCAACCTGCGGACGGTGGACGTGCAGGTCAGCTGGGCGGAGCCGCGCAACCCGAACCGATCGGTGACGCTCTCCACCGTCCGCTACAACGGGGAGGGCTGAGCGATGCCGCGGCGCCTGCCTTCTCCCCTGCGCCGAGGTCGATCGCGCCCGCGGGCCGGCTTCTCGCTCGTGGAGCTCATGATCGCACTGGTGCTCCTCGTGGTCGTGGTGGCCTTCTTGATGGAGACCTTCACGGACCAGCAGCGCGCCTATGTGGTCGTCGACGAGGTGAGCCAGGCCCAGGGCAACGCCCGCGCCGTCTCCGAGCTCCTCGAGCGCGACCTCCGGGAGGCCGGGTACAAGGTTCCCGAGCGCATGGCGGTCTGCGGCCTCGACCAGAGTGCGGGCCCGGACTCGCTCCTGGTCAGCGCGACCGACGTCCTCGACACGGTCGATGCGCTGCTGCCGCTCGACTACCTCCAGCCCGACTGGGCCGCGGAGGTGGAGGCCATCGGCGCGGGCA